>NZ_JAAGPE010000032.1:0-56944 GCF_017104605.1 Burkholderia sp. Ac-20384
TGTCCGGCCGAGCCGGCGACGGCGCGTGCGTCGTCGCCGGCACCGCAGCGTGTCGAGCCCGTCGTCAGCCGTCCCGCAGCGCCCGCTGCAGCGTCGTCACCGGCCGCATCCGGCCAATCGTCGTCTGGCACCGTCGCACTCGACGAGCGCCCGCCGATGCAGGAATGACCGGCCATGCGTCGAGCGTGCTGCCTTCCGCCCGACGCCGTTGTCCATGCTATTGACGCAGCGCATGATGCAAATGATGCGCTGCTTTTCTTATTCTCTTCATCCCGTCCGCAGCCATGCACGACAAAATCCTGATTCTCGACTTCGGTTCGCAAGTCACCCAACTGATTGCGCGACGCGTGCGCGAAGCGCACGTCTACTGCGAAATCCATCCGAACGATGTGTCCGACGACTTCGTCCGCGAGTTCGCGCCGAAGGCGGTGATCCTGTCGGGCAGCCACGCGAGCACCTACGAAGACCATCAGCTGCGCGCGCCGCAGGCTGTGTGGGATCTCGGCGTGCCGGTGCTCGGCATCTGCTACGGCATGCAGACGATGGCCGTGCAGCTCGGCGGCAAGGTCGAGTGGAGCGACCACCGCGAATTCGGTTACGCGGAAATGCGCGCGCACGGCCATACGCGCCTGCTCGACGGCATCGAGGACTTCAAGACGGACGAAGGCCACGGGATGCTGAAGGTCTGGATGAGCCACGGCGACAAGGTTGCCGAGCTGCCGCCGGGCTTCGCGCTGATGGCGTCGACGCCGAGCTGCCCGATCGCCGGCATGGCCGACGAGGCACGCGGCTACTACGCGGTGCAGTTCCATCCGGAAGTCACGCACACGGTGAAGGGCCGCCAGATCATCGAGCGCTTCGTGCTGCAGATCGCCGGCGCGAAGCCCGACTGGATCATGAAGAACCACATCGAGGAAGCCGTCGCGAAGATCCGCGAGCAGGTCGGTGACGAGGAAGTGATTCTCGGCCTGTCGGGCGGTGTCGATTCGAGCGTCGCGGCCGCGCTGATCCATCGCGCGATCGGTGACCAGCTCACCTGCGTGTTCGTCGACCACGGCCTGCTGCGCCTGAACGAAGGCAAGATGGTGCTCGACATGTTCGAGGGGCGCCTGCATGCGAAGGTCGTGCACGTCGACGCATCCGAGCAGTTCCTCGGCCACCTGGCCGGCGTGACCGATCCGGAAGCGAAGCGCAAGATCATCGGCCGCGAGTTCGTCGAGGTGTTCCAGGCCGAGGCGCAGAAGCTGTCGAAGGCGAAGTGGCTCGCGCAGGGCACGATCTACCCGGACGTGGTGGAATCGGGCGGCACGAAGACGAAGAAGGCAACGACGATCAAGAGCCACCACAACGTCGGCGGCCTGCCGGAAACGCTCGGGCTCAAGCTGCTCGAGCCGCTGCGCGACCTGTTCAAGGACGAAGTGCGCGAGCTGGGCGTCGCGCTCGGCCTGCCGCCGGAGATGGTGTACCGCCATCCGTTCCCGGGCCCGGGCCTCGGCGTGCGGATTCTCGGCGAAGTGAAGCGCGAGTTCGCGGATCTGCTGCGCCGCGCGGACGCGATCTTCATCGAGGAACTGCGCAACACGACCGCGACCGCGCACGATGCGGCTGCCGGCCTGTGCGGCGAAGCCGATGTCGGCAAGAGCTGGTACGACCTGACGAGCCAGGCGTTCGCGGTGTTCCTGCCGGTCAAGTCGGTGGGCGTGATGGGCGATGGCCGCACGTACGACTACGTGACGTCGCTGCGCGCGGTGCAGACGACCGACTTCATGACCGCACACTGGGCGCATCTGCCGTACGCGCTGCTCGGCCGCGCGTCGAACCGGATCATCAACGAGGTGCGCGGGATCAACCGTGTGGTGTATGACATCTCGGGCAAGCCGCCGGCGACGATCGAGTGGGAGTAACTGGACGTCCGGCACGTGCCGGTACGCCCTGACAGCAGAACACATCAAAGCCCGCTTCACAGCGGGCTTTTTTGTTTTTGGCCGGATTGGAGCATTGCGCGGATTGCGTGTTTCATCGACTGGAACACACCGACAACATTCGTGCGCCATCAGGTGTCGCGGATGCCTCCATTTCCGCGCTCGTTCAACGAGCGGCTCCGCGTATCGACTGCGCCATGCCGTGCTCGATCGGAACCCGCAATCCATTGCGGCGCAAACGGTGCGGATCTGAAACAGCGTCCGCGTGCGTAGCGACGCCGCTCGATGGCGGCGTCGTAAAACGACGTGCTGCCACTCCCCAATTTCGCCGCGAGTGTAATCGAGTGTAATTGATTGCTCCGCGCGCTCAGCCTAATTTCTTCCCGGCAGGACGCTTCGTGGATGGCGGATCCAAGCCACCGCGGAGAGGGTGATGAACGTTATCGATGCGTGATGCGCGCAAGTCAGATTCAGTCTGTACGACCCTGGTTTTCGGCTTTCTTTCAACTCACTGCAGGAGAAATTGTCATGTCGAACGAAAATGTCAGCGAAATTCAGAAGTTCGCGGAGCAGGCGGACGATTTGAAACGGGTAGACGTCGAGTCAATTCAGCTGGGTTATTGGGACAATCAGGATAACCTTCCTTTCATGCTCAACAACGAGGGCGGGAATTCGTTTTACGTGAATGCCTCGAACACGGCGTTGCTGATCCAGATCGGAAACGCGCTCACAGCGCTTGGACAGAAGCAGAAGGTCGTGGCCTATCTGGGCGACCTCAAGCACGGCGGTGCCCTCAAGGTGCTCCTTATCGGCCTTGCATAGTACGAAAAATAAGTCGCGACTCAGTTGGTCAGCCTGGTGGCAGGGCACGACGGAATCAACTGGAAGATTGTCGCGACAAGCAAACGGCTTGGCAGGTTGCCAAGCCGTTTTGCATCAATGGATTGCGCGAGTCAGAACCATCGTGACTCGGCTGTTCACGCGTGCGAGCCCACGAGCGAACGCAGGTACGTCGGCACTTTTGCCTTGGCCGTGGCCTGCACACGCGTCATGAGCGCGTGATCGATGCGATTCAGCCCGTAAGTCCGCGCAATGTCATGCTGCAACCGGCACCACAGGTGACCAGCCATCTCGGCATCGACCATCGCCCGGTGTGCACGGCCCGACTTGGGCAACCGCAGCATATCCACCAGGCTCGACAAGCGGTGACTCTGGGCATCCGGGTAGATACGTCGCGCCACGAGCATCGTGCACGCAAAGGCATGCTCTGCCGACATGCCGAGAATCCCGAGCTCTGACTGCCAGAACCGTTTGTCGAAACCGGCGTTGTGGGCGACGACGGCATGCTTGCCGACGAACGCCGCGGCTTCCTTCATGACGTTCGACGCCGGCGGCGCCGCTGCGATCATCTCGTTGGTGATGCCCGTCAGCGCGACGACATCCGACGGTATCCGTCTGCCTGCATTCATCAGACTCTGGAAACGGTCGACGACTTGTCCGTCCCGGAGCAGGATGACGGCGATTTCGGTCGCTCGGTCGCCCATATTCGGCGACAGTCCGGTTGTTTCGAAGTCCAGTACCGCAACGGTTTGCATGGTTGAATCCTGTTGCTTCACGCGGTGTCGTTAGAGTGGCCGAGAGGGTAGCATCTCCAGGCCCGCGACAGGCTCGTTCAGCCCGGGAAACGGCCATCCGTGCGGCGAATGCCGGCCCGATCGATGATCCGGGCCGCCCGCGAATACGTCGCGGTCCGCCGCAGGCTCGGCAGCACGCACGACGATGCAACAGGGTGCTGGCTGCCGACTATCGGCCGCGCATGGGTCCGCGCGTCACGCCGCAAGCCCGGTTTCACCTTCAACCATCCGGATCGGGCCTGCGGCTTGTCCCGCTCCCTGCTTGATGCTGAACTCGATCAGATCCTCGTAAATCTCCCGTTGCCCGGCAGGCAGCACGGGCAGCAGCGTCTCGCGGCGCTTGTCCGCGTCGAACAGCGATTCCACCAGCCATCCTGTCAGATAGACCGATGCAAGGCATCCGCCCGCGGTCGCGACATTGCCGTGGCACACCAGCGGCTGCTCCGGGACGTCCAGCTCGAGTGCCTGCAACCCCTTTCGCGCGTCGGGATGCGTCGTGGCGCGGCGCTGCGGCAGCAGCCCGAGCCGCTCGAGAATGAAGGCCCCGCCGCAGATCGACCCGACAAGCTGGCGTTCGGGATCGAGATTGAACGATGGCAGGAAATCCGGATGGGCGAGTGCGGCCGGTACGCCCTCCTTGCCGCTCGAAAAGAGGATCGCGTCGGCGTGATTGGCGTCGGCGAGCGGACCGTGCGTCGGGATGGCCAGGCCATGGGCGGAATGCAGCACCGTTTGTGCGCCCAGAATCCGGACGCGCCAGTCCCGGTGGTTGCGGCCGAGAATGTCCCACATCAGGAACAGGTCGATGTCGGTGAAGCGGTCGAATGCGACAAGCGCGATGTCTTTCAAGGTGGACTCCATGCTGAGTGGCGCGCAGCCGGAAGCGGCGGCCGTGATAGAGTCCGCAGCCTATCTGTCCATGCCGCAACATACACAGCCTGTATGGCGATGACGATGAGCACACTGACGCGAAACGACTGGATTGCAGCGGGCTTCGACGCCCTCGACGGGGAAGGGTATGCGGGTATTTCGGCCGAGAGCCTCGCGCGACGGCTGAACGTGACCCGCGGATCGTTCTATCACCACTTCCGCAATCGCGAGGACTTCGTCACGACCTTGCTGACCGCGTGGGAAGACGACTACACCGCGCGCATGCTTGCTTATGCGGCGGGCGGCCGCGGTGCCGGCGACACGCTGGCGCGCTATCTGCGCATTGCGGCCGAGAAGCGGCCCGGGCGTGAAATCGCGATCCGCGCATGGGCTCTGCACGATCCGCTCGTCGCGGAATTCCAGCAGCGTGTCGACGCGGCGCGGCTCGCGTTTGCGATCGAGACGTCGCGCCGGCTGGTGCGTACGTCGGGCGAGGCGGAGATCGTCGGGCAGGCCGTGCACATGTGCCTGATCGGCGGACAACAGGCCGGGCTGCGGCGCGACGCCGGCCGGTTCAACGGCTTCATGCAGCGCGCGGTTGCAATGGCCGAACGCGTGCTGCCGATGCGTCGCGCATGACGTGTCACGTGGCCGCGTACCGGTGTGCATGCGGCATGCGTGGAGCGGGCCCGGTATCGGGCAGCCGTGTTCGCGTGCCCGGTGCGCATGACGTGGAGCGCGGCGCGATACCCCGCGCCGGCGACGGTCATGCGTGCTGCGGCGATGACGGCGGCGCAGCGCGATAGCGCAGGTGAATCAGCGGATAGGCGCGCCCTTGTCCATCGAGCGCCGATCGCCCGGTGCGCTCGAAGCCGAGCCGCTCATAGAATCCCGCTGCCGATTCGTTCTGTTCGTTGACGTCGGTCGACAGGTCGGGATGACGCTCGAGTGCCTCTTCCACGAGCAGGCGCCCGACACCCGCGCCATGGTGAGCGGGATCGACGAACAGCGCCTCCATGTGACTGCCATCGAGCAGCATGAAGCCGATCGCGCGGTCGGTATCGTCGACGGCGAGGTCGAGCGGTGCACCGGGCAGGAACGCGACGACTTCGGATTCGATCGCGCGACGGTCGTCGTCGCTCAGGAAGTGGTGCGTGGCGTCGACCGCGTTGCGCCAGATATCCAGCACGCGTGCGCCGTCGGCCTGGGTGGACTTGCGAATTCTGATCATGGTTTGGCCCGTTTTTGATTTGTAATGGGAAGTTCGGCGGCTAGCCGACGCCGTCATGGCCCCGATCGGGCTGCTCGCAAGGGCTGCGAGAAAGACGGCGGCGTTTCGGGTATTCAAGAACTGGCCGGGCGCCGCGCGTCGCCAAGGTCCGCCGCACGCTCGATCGCGCGTCGTGCGACATCGCGAACGCCTGCGCTCATCGGCAAATCATCGCGATCGAGCTCGGCGAGATCGAACCAGCGCGCGTCGAGCGCATCGTCGCCGGCAGCAGGCGTGCCGCGCAACCATCGGCACAGCACCGCGACCATGACGAAATGCTGACGCACGTCGCCGCCAGCATCGTAATCGAACGCATCCAGCGCGGTAAAGGCGTCGAGCGCCTCGACGTCGACGGTGGCCTCCTCGGCGATCTCGCGCACGACCGCGTTCGCAATCGATTCCCCCGCTTCGATCTTGCCGCCAGGAAAGCCCCAGTAGCCTGCATCGGGCGGATTGGCGCGGCGTACCAGCAGCACGTCGCGCTCCCGCAGGACGATGCCGATCACGGCAGGAACCGGGCGGACAGAAGCAGTGACGTCGGTCGGTGGGCGGGGCGAATCGGACATGATGGATCTACGCGCGGGTGCGTTCGAGTGAGTGGGGCGGCCAGCGACGTTTCATCGCGCGTCGTCGGTGCGCTGCTCGATCGCGCGGATCACGGCGACCATGTCGTCCGCGCCATGTCCGGCCCGCTCGGTCTCGCCGTACAGCGCATGGCAGATGTCGAGCAGCGGCGACGCGATGCCGATGCCGCGTGCGGCTTCGGCGACGAGGCGTGCATTCTTCAGCACGTCGGTGATCGCGGCCTGCACCGAGAAATCCGCGGTGACGAGTTTGCCGAGCTTCACGCGCGACACGTCGCTCGCCATCGGGCCCGCGTTCAGCACGTCGGCGAAGCGGGCGAGATCGATGCCGTGGCGTTGCGCGAAATGCGTGGCTTCGGTCAGGCCGGTGACCATCGTGATCAGGAACAGGTTCACGGCGAGCTTCATCGTCAGCGCCGACGGGACGTCGCCGCACACGAAGCTGTCGCGGCACAGCGGTTTCACGAGCGCGCGGACGGCGTCGACGTCGTCCGGTGCGCCGGCGAGCATCACGACGAGTTGCCCGGCTTCGGCCGGCTTGCGCGACCCCGACACGGGCGCTTCGACGTAACGGCCCGACGCGGCAGCGATGTCATCGGCCAGCGCGCGCGAATACTCGGGGGCGTTCGTGCCCATGTTCACGATGGTGTGCTCGCCGACACGGGCGGCGAAACCGGGCGTGCCGCGCGCGAGGGCGGCGTCGATCGCCGCGTCGTTCGCGAGCATCAGGATCACGGTGCGGCAGGTCGCGAACACGTCGTCGATGTGCTCGGCCACGCGCGCGCCGGCGTCGCGCAGTGCATCATCGCTGCCGTGCGACCGGCTCCACACGACGAGCGGCGTGCCGGCCCGCGCAAGATTGAGCGCCATCGGCGTGCCCATCACGCCGAGGCCGATGAATCCGACTGCGGTTTGCATGTTCTGGCTCCCACGGTGGGTGGAGACGATCGTGGGCGTCAGTATCGCAGCGTTTCCGCACGCCCGCTATTTCGTCCGCGCACCTGCGCGCGCCACGTCACGACCGTGCCGTCATGTCCGCCAGATACGGCCACGGATAGATGCCGCGGGCATGACCGTCGCCGAACACCGCGCGGATGCCGTAGCCGGCTGCTTCGAGGCTGTCCAGCGTCAGGTCGGGCCGCGCATCGACACGACCGCCGTCGAGCCGGATCTTTCGGCATTCCGCACACGGGCAATCAACGCGCAATTGTGCATAGCCGATGCGTTGCGTGTGACCGTCCGGCCAGCTGAGTGTCAACGTCCGCGCCGGATGATCGAGCACGATTTCGGTCGGGGAGATCATCGCGGCGCCTCGTCGATTTGCCGGATCGCGATCCGTACGGCTTTTCGTACTTCCGGATCGTGATCCTCCAATGCGTGCGTCAGTGCGGGCAATGTCGTGCGGTCGCGCAATTCACCGAGCGCAAGCGCGGCCTCCTTGCGCAGGTTGCTGATCGCATGCGACAGCAGCGCGACGACGCCAGGCGCCGCAGCCGCATCGCGCAGTTGCCCGAGCGCACGCGCGGCACGCAAGCGCACTTGCCAGTAGTCATCGTCGAGCGCGGCGACGAGGGGCGCGCGCGCGGTCGCAACGCGCAGCTTGCCGAGCGTCGTGGCCGCTTCCTCGCGCACCTGCCATTCGTGATCGCGTAGCGCGACGAACAGTGCGTCGATGGTGGGCGCATCGTCGGGCGCCGCGAAACCGATTGCGCCGACCGCGAGTCGTCGCACGTCCGCTGCGGCATCGGTGGTCGCGATGCATGCGAGCGGCGGCAGCGCACGCGGATCCTTGAGCCAGCCGAGCACCGCCACGGCTTCGGCGCGCACCGCGGCGTGTTCGGCGTCGAGCGCGTGCAGCGCGGGTGCGAACGCATCGGGGTCGCGCAACTCGCGCAATCCGCGCAGCACGGCGCGGCGCACGATCGGCTCGGGCCGGGCGGCCCATCGACACAGCACCGCGCCCGATGCCGCGTCCTTCAGTTCGGACAGGCTTTGCGCCGCGGCGGTGCGCACGTCGTCGTCCGGATCGAGTAGTGCACCGCAGAGTGCATCGACGACGTCGGGCTGCTCCCACGCACCGAGCACCCGGGCTGCTTCGCCGCGTACGTCGGCCGACGGATCGTCGCGCAGTGCGGCGATGAAAGCGGGCACGAACCCGGGGTCCTCGAGATCGGCGAGTTCGAACAGTGCGACGCGGCGCACGGCGGGATCGGGCGCGGCGAGGCGGGCGACGAGTGCGGCTTCGTCGGGGGCGTGTACGCGGGGCAACGCGGCAGCGAAGGAGGAATCGGTCATGGGTGACGGGAGAGGGCGTTGAGGGGCGCGGTCAGCGCAGCAGGTAAGGGATGTCGACCTTGACCGCGCCGGTCGGGCAATCGCGCTCGCATGGCATGCAGTACCAGCATTCGTCGAACTGCATATAGGCCTTGCCTTTGGACACGTCGATCGCAAGCAGGTCGAGCGGGCACACGTCGACGCAGACGGTGCAGCCCTTGTCGGCGATGCACAGGGTCTCGTCGATCGTGACGGGTGCGCTGCTGCGCAGGAAGATGTCGTGCGAGGTATGGGGCATGGCGGGTTCCTCAAAGGGCGGCCGCGAGCGCGGCCGGTTCGCGGATGCGCAGATTCGTGTAGGCGGCGCGATCGTCGTCGGCAAGCGGCACGACGTACGGTTCGACCGGCCGCTTCTCGCTGCGCATCGCACCGTCGGCGTCCTTGCGCAGCCAGGTGTGGCAGAACCAATCGGCGTCGTTACGATGCGGGAAGTCGACGCGATGGTGGTACAGCCCCCAGCGGCTCTCGGTGCGGAACAGCGACGCGCGCGCGGCCATTTCCGCGCAGTCGCGAATCGCACGCACTTCGGCGGCGCGCATCAGTTCGTGCGGGTGGCTCGCCTTGATCTCTTCGATATCCTCAGTAATGGCGTCAAAGCGTTGCAGCCCGATTTCCATCTTGCGCGTCACCTTCGGCGGTTGCAGATAGTCGTTCACCATGCGGCGCAGCTTGTACTCGACCTGCGCCGGGGCCAGGCCGCGATCGCGTAGCAGCGGCGCAAGCACGCGCGTGCGTTCGGCGGCGACCTGTTCGTCGTCCACCGGCGCGTGCTCTCGGCCAGCCACGTAGTCGGCCGCATTCTGCCCGGCAAACCAGCCGTACGTGAATGCGCCGAGCATGTAGTTGTGCGGGACGGCCGCCATGTCGCCGGCCGCGTAGAGCCCGGGCACCGTCGTCTCCGCGCGTGCGTTCACGTACACGCCCGATGCGCTGTGGCCGCTGCAGAAACCGATCTCGGAGATGTGCATCTCGATCATCTGGCTGCGGTAGTCGGTGCCGCGCCCCGCATGGAAGCGGCCACGGCTCGGCCGCTCGTTCGTATGGAGGATCTGCTCGATCGTCTGGATGGTTTCTTCCGCGAGATGGTCGAGCTTCAGGAACACGGGGCCGTTGCCGCTTTGCAGTTCCTGGTAGAACTCCCACATCATCTGGCCGCTCCAGTAATCGCATTCGATGAAGCGTTCGCCCTTGCCGTTCGCGGTGAAGCCGCCGAGCGGGCCGGTGACGTACGCGCACGCGGGGCCGTTGTAGTCCTTGATCAGCGGGTTGATCTGGAAGCATTCGAGATTCGCGAGCGCGGCACCGGCGTGATACGCCATTGCATAGCCGTCGCCTGCGTTGGTCGGATTCTCGTACGTGCCCATCAGGTAACCCGAGGCCGGTAGCCCGAGGCGGCCGGCCGCGCCGCAGCAGAGAATCACGGCCTTCGCGCGGATCACGTGGAACTCGGCGGTGCGGCAGTCGAAGCCGAGCACGCCGCTCGCGCGGCCTTGCGCGTCGGATAGCACGCGCGTCGCGACAATCCGGTTCGTGATCGCGATGCGTGCGCGCTTCAGCTGGCGGTACAGCACCTTCTTGATGTCGTGTCCTTCCGGCATCGGCAGCACGTACGAGCCCATGTGATGGACCTTCTTCACCGCGTAGTCGCCGGTGCCGTCCTTCTCGAACTTCACGCCCCAGCGGTCGAGCTGCTCGATCGTCGCGAAGCTGTGCGCCGCATACGCGTACACGGCTTCCTGGTCGACGATCCCGTCGTTGGCGATCGTGATCTCGCGCGTGTACTGCTCGGGCGTCGCGTGCCCGGGGATCACCGCGTTGTTCAGGCCGTCCATCCCCATCGAGATCGCGCCGCTGCGCTTCACGTTGGCTTTTTCGAGCAGCAGCACGCGCAGGGACGGATCGCGCTCCTTCGCCTTGATCGCCGCCATCGGGCCGGCGGTGCCGCCACCGACCACGACGATGTCGTATTCGAGCACATGGGTAGTCATCGCTGTTTCCTTGCAGGTTTGCGCGGCTTCTGCCGGTCGATGCGCAGCCGGTACTGGAAGGCGTCGCCGCGGAAGTAGAGGTATTCGTAGTCGATCGGTGCGCCCGCCGCGTCATGCGTGAGCCGCTCGATGCGCAGCACGGGGCTGCTTTCCTCGACGTGCAGCGCATCGACGATTTCGTCGTCGGCGAGGATCGCGTCGATCGACACGTCGGCATGGCCGAGCGGGATGCCGCAGTCGTTTTCCAGAACCAGGAAAATGTCGCGGGTCGCGAGATCGGCGCCCGCGAGACGCTTGCCGACGGCTTCGGGCACCCATGTCTGTTCAAGCGACACGGGCTCGCGATTCAGCAGCCGCACGCGATGAATCTCGACGAGCGGCGCACCTTCGGGCACGTTCAGCTTCGTCGCGAGATGGCGATCGGCCTTGACGGTGCGGAAGCTGCGCACCTGGTTGACGATCTCGTACCCCATCGACGACATCGCCTCGGCGAAGCCCTGCAGCGACGTCACGTTCTGGAACGCCTTCGGCTTCGACACGAAGGTGCCCTTGCCGTGCAGCTTGAACAGCAGTCCTTCCTTCTGCAGATCGCCGAGCGCCTGGCGCACCGTGATGCGACTGACGTCGAACATCGCGCAGAGTTCGTGCTCGGACGGCATCCGGCTGTGCGGCGCATGGGTGCCGTCGAGAATGCGCGCGCGCAGCGTGTCCTTGATCTGCACGTAGAGTGGGGCCGCCGACAGCGGCACGATGTTGGGGGAGGTCATCGATCAACTTGTTATGACAAGATCGCTCGAGTGTAGTGAGCGCGATTGCACGCCCCAACCAACTATTTCTGATTTCGACTTTCCGATTCCGGAAAAGCGCGGCGACAAGGGGCAGACCGAACGAACGATCCGGCATGGGGGGTCGGCCCGATCCGCCCGTTGCGGGCAGAGCGGATCGGCGGACAATGAAAATTGCAGCGGCGCGTGTGCCGCGCATGTCGATTTCCCGATGCGTCGCCCGTCGTATCCATGTCGACCGGGTATTGCGCCACGCACGTGGCACCCGGTTCCCGAGGATTGCCGTCACGACAAGGAGGCACCCCATGCCGGATTCCCGATACCGCTGGGTCATCGTCGCCGCGGGCGGCCTGATGGGCTGCATCGCGATCGGCGCGATGTTTTCGTTGCCGGTGTT
Organism: Burkholderia sp. Ac-20384; assembly: GCF_017104605.1. Classification (NCBI taxonomy): domain Bacteria; kingdom Pseudomonadati; phylum Pseudomonadota; class Betaproteobacteria; order Burkholderiales; family Burkholderiaceae; genus Burkholderia; species Burkholderia sp. Ac-20384. The sequence goes on from NZ_JAAGPE010000032.1 coordinate 11,785, forward strand.
CCTGCGTGCGATCGCGCGCGACACGGGCTGGTCGATGACCGGTATTTCCGGTGCGATGACGGTCGGCTTCATCGCGATGGCCTTCGCGAGCATGGCGTGGGGCAGCCTGTCGGACCGCATCGGCACGCGTCCGGTCGTCATCACGGGCGCCGTCCTGCTGTCGGCGAGCCTGGCGCTGGCGAGCCGCGCGCCGTCGCTGCTCGCGTTCCAGCTCACATTCGGCCTCGCCGTCGGCGGCGCGACGGCTGCGATATTCGCGCCGATGATGGCCTGCGTGACGGGCTGGTTCGACACGCACCGCAGCCTTGCGGTGTCGCTCGTGTCGGCCGGCATGGGGATGGCGCCGATGACGATGGCCCCGCTGGCCGCGTGGCTCGTGTCGGTGCGCGACTGGCGCACGTCGATGCTGCTGATTGCGGCGCTGGCGGCCGCCGTGATGATTCCGGTGTCGCTGCTGGTGCGCCGGGCACCCGCGCTAGAAGGCGAGCATGCGGCTCCAGCGGTATCGGCGCCCGCCGGCGAGCCTGCGGCGATGTCGATGTCGGTCGCGGATGCGCTGCGCTCGCCGCAGTTCATCGTGCTGCTGCTGACCAACTTCTTCTGCTGTGCCACGCATTCGGGCCCGATCTTCCATACGGTCAGCTACGCGGTGACGTGCGGGATCCCGTTGATCGTCGCGGTGTCGATCTACAGCGTCGAAGGGCTTGCCGGCATGGGCGGCCGGATCGCGTTCGGGATCCTCGGCGACCGCATCGGCGCGAAGCGCATGCTGGTGGCCGGGCTGTTCGCGCAGGCGCTCGGTGCGCTCGGGTATGACTTCGTGCGCACGCTCGACGGGTTTTACGCGGTCGCGGTCGTGTTCGGCTTCATCTACGCGGGCGTGATGCCGCTGTATTCGGTGCTGGCGCGCGAGAACTTCCCACTGCGGATGATGGGCACCGTGATCGGCGGCTGCGCGATGGCCGGCAGCCTCGGGATGGCCGCGGGCCCTGTGGCCGGCGGCCTGATCGTCGATACGTTCGGCAGCTACGGCTGGCTGTATGTCGGTTCGTTCGCGATCGGCGTCGGCGCGTTCCTGATGGCGACGATGTTCCGCCCGTTCGTGAAAACTCGACCTGAAACGGTGACCGCGTGACCCGGCGACGGAGGTGGGGGCGGCTTCCGTTTCACCGGATCGGCGCGGTTTGGTCCACGTTGCAGAAGAAAAAATCAGGGCCCGACACCGTGCACGTTGGCGGGTGCCCGAACGGCCCACAGCCCGCTGCGGCGCAGCAGAGCGGCAAACGAGACCGATCGGCTCGCATGCCCCGCGATTCGGCCCCTAAAAAACGCAATATCGAGCATATATTCGAAGGGCCTGTCATACCCGCGTCACCCTGCTAGAATTCGGCCTGCCGCATTGTTCCGATTGACTGATGAGATTGCTTGACGCCCTGGTCGAACAACGTATTGCCGCCGCCGCCGCGCGGGGCGAGTTCGACGATTTGCCGGGTACCGGCGCGCCGCAGGCGCTGGATGACGACCTGCTCGTGCCCGAGGAGGTGCGGGTGGCCAACCGTATCCTGAAGAATGCGGGCTTCGTGCCGCCGGCCGTTGAGCAATTGCGCGCGCTGCGCAACCTGCATGACGAAGTGCAGGCGGTCAGCGACCGTGCCGCGCGGTGCCGGCTGCAGGCGAAGATCCTCGCACTCGACATGGCGCTCGAATCGCTGCGCGGCGGCCCGATGGTGATGCCGCGCGACTACTGCCGGCGCATCGCGGAGCGGCTGTGCGAGCGCGGGCTCGACGAAGCGTCCGCCGAAGCGGGGCCGATGTGACGTCCGACGCGCTGCACGACGCAGCCGGGTCGGCGGCCGCCCCGGCGGCCGAACCCGCCGCCGATTCTCCCGTTCCCGAAGCCGCGCCCGTATCGGCGCGCGACCTGCATTTCATGCGTCTTGCGCAGGCTGCCGCCGAAGAGGCGCGCGCGGCCGGCGAAGTGCCGGTCGGGGCGGTGCTCGTGTGTGGCGACGAAGTGATCGCACGCGGCTTCAATCATCCGATCGGCGGGCACGACCCGTCGGCCCACGCGGAAATGGCCGCGCTGCGCATGGCCGCGCAGCATCTGCAGAATTACCGGATGCCCGGCTGCGAGCTGTACGTGACGCTCGAGCCGTGCCTGATGTGCGCGGGCGCGATCATGCATGCACGCATCGCGCGGGTCGTCTACGGTGCCGCCGATCCGAAGACGGGCGCGTGCGGCAGCGTGATCGACGCGTTCGCGAATCCGCAACTGAACCACCATACCGAAGTGACCGGCGGCGTGCTCGCCGACGAGTGCGGCGCCGCGCTGAAGTCGTTCTTTGCCGAGCGTCGTCGCGCGCTGCGCGAAGCGCGGCTCGCCCGCGACGCCGAATCCGGCGCGTCATAGGCGCGTCCGCCGCGCCCGTCGCACGGTGCGAGCGGGGCGCGCACGGTTCCGTGAACCGGAGACGGTTCGGACCCTCTAAGCAGGTTTGACGACCCGACACCTCACTTCGCCATGTCCTTCCAGCCCGCCGCGTCTTACACCATCCGCCTGCTTGCGCCGTCCGGCTATCCGCACGACCCGGACGCGATCAATCGCGCGCTCGAACGCCTCAGCACCGCACAGCACCGCATCGAGAACATCGAAGCGACGCAGCGGCGCTTCCAGCGGTTCGGCGGCACCGACGGCGAGCGGGCAGGCGACCTGAACCGCCTTGCCGATCCCGAGCGGCCGCTGCCGGACATCGCGCTCGCGGTGCGCGGCGGCTACGGCGCCGCGCGCATCCTGCACGGGCTCGACTATCGCGGGCTCGAGCGCAGGCTGCGCGACCAGCCGGTCGCGCTCGTCGGCCACAGCGACTTCACGGCGCTCCAGCTCGCGCTGTACGCGAAGGCGCGCATCAAGACGTTCGGCGGCCCGATGCTGTCCGCCGACTTCGGCGCGGAAACGCCGAGCGATTTCACGATGCAGCACTTCTGGCAGACGCTGACGCAACCGAGCACGACGATCATCGCCGAAGCGCCGCAGGTGCAGAGCGTGAACGTGACGGGCACGCTGTGGGGCGGCAACCTGGCGATCCTCACGTCGCTGGTCGGCACGCCGTACATGCCCGACATCGAAGGCGGCATCCTGTTCATCGAGGACGTGAACGAGCAGCCGTTCCGGATCGAACGGATGATCTACCAACTGCACCTGTCGGGGCTGCTCGCGCGCCAGCAGGCGCTCGTGCTCGGCCAGTTCACCGGCGCGCGGCCGTTCGAGTACGACAACGGCTACGACATGCAGGCGATGATCGACCAGGTGCGTGAGGTGGTCGGCATCCCGGTCGTGACGGGGCTCCAGTTCGGCCACGTGCCCGATCTGCTGACGCTGCCGTTCGGCGCGCAGGCGCAACTGGTCGCGAACGCGCATGGTTTCCGCCTCACTTTGTCGGACTATCCGCACCTCGGTTGAGGCAGACGCAGTCGGTCGAAAGGCGGGTTTCCCGCCTTTTTCTTTATGTAAACGCGCAACTAACGGTCTATATTTTTCGTCGACGCAAACAGGGTCTGCGCCAGATCTTGCGCCAGTTTTGTCAACAAAATGGCCGGGAGGGTATACGACGAGAATGGCCTCAGCCATACGCCTCAGCCTTGTCGTGCATGGATTCGACGCATCGTGCACCGAACGGGGTCGCATCGATGCACGACGACTGTGCGCAATACCGGAAAAGAATTGTTGACAATCTTTATGTCCGCCCTAGGATGAGGATCATCACACGATGCCGATCATGAACGAGCCCGAATCCCACCCGTCCGGTGCAGCCAGTCCCGAAGCGATCGCCGAGCGGATCCGCACGGCGATCCTCGAGCATCGGCTCGCGCCGGGCGCGAAGCTGACGGAGGCGCAGCTCTGCGACGTGTTCAACGTGAAGCGCGGGGCGATCCGCCAGGCGCTCGCGCAGCTCGCGACCGACAAGCTCGTCGATCTCGAGCCGAACCGTGGCGCGTTCGTCGCGAGTCCGACGCTGCAGGACGTGCACGAGGTGTTCGAGATGCGCCGGATCATCGAGCTCGCCGTGGTCGAGCGTCTCGCGACCGGCCCCGGCGCGAAGCGGCTGAAGGGCGTCGCCTCGCTGATCGAGAAGGAACGCAAGGCGTTCCAGCGGCAGGACTTCGCGGCCTGGATCCGTCTGTCGGGCGAATTCCATACGACGCTCGCCACGCTGATGGGCAATGCGACGCTCAGCGAGTGTCTCGAAGGGCTCGTCGCACGCTCGACGCTGATGTCCGCGCTGTACGAGTCGCACGGCCGCAGCCCGTGCTCGTGCGACGACCACGACGAGATCCTCGGCGCGCTGGAGGCGGGCGATCCGAAGCGGGCGGTGACGCTGATGGCGCACCACCTGCAGCATGTCGAACTGAAGATGCTGGACCGGCCCGCACAAGGGCAGGTCGATTTGCGCGAAGTGTTCGGCGGCGCCTGAGCGGCGACGCGAACCCGGCCGCGCGCCACAAGAACGAGCGAAATGCAGGCCCGCGGCGTTTGCCGCGGGCCGCTGGTCCGACTCCGGGCGTCGATCCGGAGCGATATCGATGACGGTGGAGCGGCCGCCCGGCCGCGTCAAGGAGAAGTCATGGCTCAGTTCAGTGTGGCGCACGACAGCGCCTATCCGGCAGAAGAAGGCGGCGAGGGCGGCGACCCGGCACTGCCGAATGGTTACAGCGAACGTCTGTACAACGAAGATTTGGCACCCCTGAAAAATCAGACTTGGGGTTCATACAATATCTTCGCGTTCTGGATGTCGGACGTGCACAGCGTCGGCGGCTACGTGTTCGCGGGCAGCCTGTTCGCGCTCGGGCTGACGAGCTGGCAGGTGCTGATCGCGCTGATCGTCGGGATCGGCTTCGTGAACCTGCTGTGCAACCTGATCGCGCGGCCGAGCCAGCAGGTCGGCGTGCCGTATCCGGTTGCGTGCCGCGCGACGTTCGGCGTGCTCGGCGCGAACGTACCGGCCGTGATCCGCGGGCTGATCGCGATTGCGTGGTACGGCATCCAGACCTATCTCGCATCGAGCGCGCTCGTGATCGTCGTGCTGAAATTCTTCCCGCAATGGCTGCCTTACGCGGACGTGCATCGCTACGGCTTCCTCGGGCTGTCGGCGGTCGGCTGGGCCGGCTTCATGCTGCTGTGGGTGCTCCAGGCGCTCGTGTTCTGGAACGGGATGGAGACGATCAAGAAGTTCATCGACTTCGCGGGGCCGGCCGTCTACGTCGTGATGTTCATCCTCGCCGGCTACATGGTGTGGCGCGCGGGCTGGCGCAACATCGGCATCAACCTCGGCGGCGTGAAATACCACGGCGCGGAAGTGATTCCGGTGATGATCACGGCCGTGTCGCTGGTCGTGTCGTACTTCTCCGGGCCGATGCTGAATTTCGGCGATTTCTCGCGCTACTGCCGCTCGTTCGGCGAAGTGAAGCGCGGCAATTTCTGGGGGCTGCCGGTCAACTTCCTCGCGTTCTCGCTCGTCACGGTGATCACGACGGCCGCGACGCTGCCGGTGTTCGGCGAACTCATCACCGATCCGGTCGAGACGGTCGGCCGCATCGACCATCCTACCGCGGTGATCCTCGGCGCGCTGACGTTTACGATCGCGACGATCGGCATCAACATTGTCGCGAACTTCGTGTCGCCCGCGTTCGACTTCTCGAACGTCGCACCGCGCCTGATCAGCTGGCGCGCGGGCGGGATGCTCGCGGCCGTCGCGTCGATCTTCATCACGCCGTGGAACCTGTTCAACAACCCGGCCGTGATCCACTACACGCTCGACGTGCTCGGCGCGTTCATCGGCCCGCTGTACGGCGTGCTGATTGCCGACTTCTACCTCGTCAAGCGCGGCCGGCTCGTGCGCGACGACCTGTACACGATGTCGGAAAGCGGCACGTACTGGTACACGGGCGGCGTGAACCGCCGTGCGCTTGCCGCGCTGTTGCCGGCCGCGGTGATCGCGATCGTCTGCGTGATGATGCCGGGCTGGCAGGGCGTCGCGAACTTCTCGTGGTTCATCGGCGCGGGGCTCGGCTTCGTGTTCTACCGGCTGCTCGTGAGCACGAAGGCCTGAGGAGCGTGCGATGAAGATTCGACTGATCAATCCGAATACGACGCAGCGGATGACCGACGCGATGGGCCGCTGCGCGCGCGAGGTCGCGGCCGCCGGCACGGAAATCGTGGCGGTGAGCCCGCCGATGGGGCCGCCGTCGATCGAAGGGTATTACGACGAGGCGCTCGCGACGCCGGGGCTGCTCGCCGAGATCGTGCAGGGCGAGCGCGACGGCTGCGACGCGTACGTGATCGCGTGTTTCGGCGATCCCGGCCTCTACGCGGCGCGCGAGCTCGCACGCGGGCCGGTGATCGGCATCGCCGAGGCCGCGATGCATGCGGCGAGCGTGCTCGCACCGGGCTTCTCGGTCGTCACGACGCTCGCCCGCACCTGCGGGATGGCGTGGCATCTCGCGGAGCGCTACGGGATGAAGCGGTTCTGCCGCAACGTGCGCGCGACCGACGTCGCGGTGCTCGAACTCGACCGGCCGGGCTCGGCCGCGCGCCGGATCATCGTCGACGAGTGCCGGCACGCGCTCGACGAGGACGGCGCCGACGCGATCGTGCTCGGTTGCGCGGGGATGGCCGAATTCGCGCACGAGATCGAGCAGCAGATCGGCGCGCCGGTGGTCGAGGGCGTCACCGCGGCCGTCAAATGGGCCGAGGCGCTCGTCGCGCTGCGCCTCGCGACCGCGAAGCGCGGCGACTACGCGCGCCCGCTGCCGAAGCGCTACGACGGCGCGTTCGCCCGCTTCAGCCCGCCGGACGGGGATAAGGCGGAACCGGTCCCGAATTTGCCGCAACCGCACATACACACCGTCTGACACGCACTATCTGCGTCGCTGTATGGGCGCGTATGAACGTTTTCGCTACACTGGGCCGTCATCGCATCGGCTTGCGCAGCCGGCTTCCGGCACCCGCGCAGTCGATGCGAACCCATTATTTCAGCGAGCTTTCGCCGCACTTCGAACCATGTCACTCGATCCCAACTATCCTCGCGACCTGATCGGCTACGGCCGCCATCCCGTTCAGGCGAACTGGCCGGGGCGTGCCCGCGTCGCCGTGCAATTCGTGCTGAACTACGAGGAGGGCGGCGAGAACTGCGTGCTGCATGGCGATCCGGGCTCCGAGCAGTTCCTGTCGGAAATCGTCGGCGCGGCCGCGTATCCCGACCGCCACATGAGCATGGAGTCGATCTACGAATACGGTTCGCGGGCCGGCGTGTGGCGCATCCTGCGCGAATTCGAGAAGCGCGGGATGCCGCTGACGGTGTTCGGCGTCGGCATGGCGATCGAACGCCACCCGGAGCTCGCGCGTGCATTCGTCGAGCTGGGCCATGAAATCGCTTGCCATGGCTGGCGCTGGATCCACTACCAGAGCATGACGCCGGAGCTCGAGGCCGAGCACATGCGCCTCGGGATGGAAGCGATCGAGCGTGTGACGGGCGAGCGCCCGCTCGGCTGGTACACCGGCCGCGACAGCCCCAATACGCACCGCCTCGTCGCGGAATACGGCGGCTTCCTGTACGACTCCGACAACTACGGCGACGACCTGCCGTTCTGGATGGACGTCGAAGTCTCCGGCGGCAAGAAATCGCCGCAGCTGATCGTGCCGTACACGCTCGACACGAACGACATGCGCTTTGCGACACCGCAGGGCTTCAACACCGGCGATCACTTCTTCGACTATCTGCGCGATGCATTCGACGTGCTGTACGCGGAAGGCGACGAAGCGCCGAAGATGCTGTCGATCGGCATGCACTGCCGGTTGCTCGGCCGGCCGGGCCGGTTCCGCGGGCTGCAGCGTTTCCTCGATCACATCGAGAAGCACGATCGCGTATGGGTGACGCGCCGTGTCGATATCGCGCGTCACTGGCGTGAACATCATCCGTATCAGCCCAATCATCGAAACGAAGGGAAAGCATGAAGGCGATGCGCTACACGTTGGAACAACTGAACACGATGGCGCCGAGCGCATTTGTCGCGGCATTGTCGGGGATCTTCGAACATTCGCCGTGGGTGGCTGAAGTCGCCGCGGGCGAGCGGCCGTTCGCGAGCATCGACGCGCTGCACAAGACGATGTCGGGTGCGGTGGAGACGGGCGGCGAAGTGCGCCAGCTCGCGCTGATCAACGCTCACCCGGAGCTGGCCGGCAAGGCTGCCGTGCGTGGCGAGCTGACCGCCGAGTCGACGCGCGAGCAGAGCGGCGCGGGCCTCGACCAGTGCACGCAGGAAGAGTTCGACAAGCTGCTGACGCTGAACCGCACGTATCGCGAGAAGTTCGGCTTCCCGTTCATCCTCGCGGTGCGCGGCTATGACCGGCACGGCATCATCGCGAACTTCGAGTCGCGCGTGAATCATTCGCGCACCGAGGAACTGCGGGCGAGCCTCGACCAGATCTACCGGATCGCGCGCTTCCGCCTCGACGACCTGATCGACGCCTGACACCGCAATACGGCCTGCTGCGTCGCAGCGGCCTGATCGCCTCACTGAAACAAGGAAACATCATGGCTGTTCCGCTTCTCGATCCCAACGCACCCGACTTCACGCGGCGCTACGTGAATCTTGCCGACCCGCGTCTCGGTGCGCAGGCGCTCGAAGCCAGCGACGATTTCTTCGCGCCGAAGGACCGGATGCTGAACCCCGAGCCGGCCGTTTTCATCCCCGGCAAGTACGACGACCACGGCAAGTGGATGGACGGCTGGGAAACGCGCCGCAAGCGCACGACGGGCTACGACTGGTGCATCGTCAAGCTCGCGCGCCCGGGCGTGATCAAGGGCTTCGACATCGATACGAGCCACTTCACCGGCAACTTCCCGCCGGCCGCGTCGATCGAGGCCGCGTTCGTGGCCGACGGCGCACCGACGCATGCGACCGAGTGGGTCGAGATCGTGCCGTCGACGACGCTGCAGGGCAACAGCCATCATTACGTCGAAGCGAGCGATGCGCGCGCGTTTACGCACCTGCGCGTGAACATCTATCCGGATGGCGGCATTGCACGCCTGCGCGTGTACGGCCAGCCGCAGCTCGACTGGGCCGGCGCGAGCGCGACCGAGCAATTCGATCTCGCGGCGATGGAAAACGGCGGTTACGTGGTGGCCGCGAACAACCAGCACTTCGGCGTCGCGTCGAACCTGCTGCTGCCGGGCCGCGGCGTGAACATGGGCGACGGCTGGGAAACCCGCCGCCGCCGCGAACCGGGCAACGACTGGGCGATCCTCGCGCTGGCGCAGCCGGGCGTGATCCGCAAGATCGAAGTCGATACCGCGTTCTTCAAGGGCAACTACCCGGACCGCTGCTCGATCCAGGCGGCGTACGTGTCGGGCGGCACCGACAGCTCGCTGATCACGCAGTCGATGTTCTGGCCCGTGCTGCTCGGCGAACAGAAGCTGCAGATGGACAAGCAGCACTACTTCGAACAGGACATCGCGTCGCTCGGCCCCGTCACGCACGTGCGACTGAACATCATTCCGGACGGCGGCGTGTCGCGCCTGCGTCTGTGGGGGACGCTCGACAAATGAAGACGCTTGCCATCGAACCGCTGACCAAGGAAGCGTTCGCGCCGTTCGGCGACGTGATCGAAACGGAAGGGGCGAAGCAGATCCCGATCAACCTCGGCACGACGATCCGCTTTCACGATCTCGCGAAAGTCGACGTGACCGATGAAGACGGCCGCACGCTCGTCAACCTGTTCCGCGGCCAGCCGCGCACGCTGCCGTTCGAAGTGAAGATGCTGGAGCGGCACCCGCTCGGCAGCCAGGCCTTCGTGCCGCTGAACGACCAGCCGTATCTCGTCGTCGTGGCGCCCGCGGGCGATCTCGATCCGGCGAAGATCCGCGCGTTCGTGACGAGCGGGTGGCAGGGCGTCAACTATGCGAAGGGCGTGTGGCATCACCCGCTGATCGCGCTGGGCGGCGTCAGCGACTTCATCGTCGTCGATCGGGGTGGCGACGGCCTGAACCTGAACGAGCAGGACCTGCAGGAATCGCTGTGGCTCACCGACGAGGCGCTGCACGCGCTGACGGCCTGAGTCGCTGGCGTTTCTGCCAGCGTCTGACGAAACCCGCGCACGATGCGCGGGTTTTTTTATGTGCGGTCGATTCGGCGCGATTCAGGTCGCGGCAGTTTTGCGCGTGTCGCGTGAACCACCGCCGCCGCGCCGCCGGTTCGCGACCGGCGTATGCTGCGCGATCAGCTCGGCGACCCAGTCGACGAACACCCGCAGCTTCGCACTGACGTGCCGGTTCGGCGGAAACGCGACGTACATCGGCATCGGTTCGAGCTGCCATGGCTCGAACAGCGGCACCAGTTCGCCACGGGCGCGATGCACGCCGGCCATGTAGTCGGGCAGCCACAGAATGCCCAGCCCGGCGAGGCCGGCCTCGAGGTACGCATTGCCGTCGTCGACCGCGAGCACGTAGCGTCCGCGCACGGTGACCTGCTCGCCGTCGCATGTCATCGCAAACGGCAATGCCTTACCGGTGCGCGCCCACAGAAAACCGACGATCCGGTGATGGGTGTCCTCCAGCTCGTCAGGATGCGTCGGCGTGCCGGCACGTGCGAGATAGGCCGGCGACGCGTACACGCCGAGCCGCAGGTCGCCGACGTGACGCGCGACCAACGAGCGGTCGGTCGGCTCGCCGCCGCGCACGACGCAGTCGACGTTCTCGCCGATCACGTCCACCACGCGGTCGCTCACGCCCATGTCGAGCTGGATGTCCGGATAGCGCGCATGGAACGCGGGCAGCGCGGGGATCAGGATCAGGCGCGCGAACGGGCTCGGCACGTCCACGCGCAGCCGCCCCCGGGGCGATGCGGAGGCGGCGGACAGGCTCGTTTCGGCATCGTCCATGTCGGCCAGCAGCCGCACGACGCGATCGTAGTACGCGGCGCCGTCCGCGGTGACGACGACCTTGCGCGTCGTACGGTTGAACAGCTTCACGCGCAGCCGCGCTTCGAGCTGCTGCACGAGCTGCGTGACGGTGGTGCGGCTCATGTGCAGTGTCTCGGCTGCCTTCGTGAAACTGCCGGCTTCCACCACGCGGGCGAACGCCTGCATTGCGTCGAATCGATCCATCGGGTCAGGGCTCCGCGTCGGTCGGAATTGTTTGGGATGTCCAAACAGTGTTGGACAGCGTTGCCGGTTTATTCGCCGTGCAACGGACCTTAAAGTGCCTTCATCGTTGATGCCGGGGCGGATTCGCCCCACAAACCGAAGGAGGTAGGGGATGGTAAAGCGTAGCGTGGTTTTTCCGCCCGGTCGCCAGGCACTGTACGACCGCAACCGCTATTCGCCGGCAGTGCGCTCGAACGGCTTCCTGTTCGTGTCCGGGCAGGTCGGCAGCCGCGAGGACGGCTCGCCCGAGCCGGAACTGGGTGCGCAGGTGCGCCGCGCGTTCGACAACCTGAATGCGGTGCTGCGTGCGGCCGGCTGCACGTTCGACGACGTCGTCGACGTGACGGTGTTCCTCGTCGATCCCGAAGCGACGTTCGAGCGGATCTGGGAGATCGTTCCCGAATACTGGGGCGACGCGCCGCATCCGACGCTGACCGCCGTCGGCGTGACCTGGCTGTATGGGTTCCAGTTCGAGATCAAGGCGATCGCGCGGCTGCCGGAGACGGTTGACGGTTGAGCAGGGTGCCCGCGGTCCGTGGCGATGCGCGTCACGGCGCGACCGGCGGCTCCTGTTCGTACGCGCGATGCAGCAGCGCGACGAACGACGCAGCGTCGGGCAGCGTCGCCGTGCCGAACCGGCGCACGGCGATCCCGGGCGTCCACGAATTCATCACGACGGCGCCGGCCATCGACGGCAGGTCGGCCGGCGTCAGTTCGCGATCGTGCTGCGCGATGCCCAGGCGCGCCAGTTGCCGGCGCACGATACGCATCGTGACGCCGCCGAGCATGCCGGCCACCGGCCACACGACCGCGTCGCCGGTCCAGAACGCGAGATTCCAGATCGAGCCTTCGCTGATGCGTCCGTGGCGATCGATGAAGGCCGCATCGTCGAAACCCTGCGCGGTCGCGCGGCGCAGGAAGTGCGTCTTCGCGACTTCGCCGACGTGCTTGATGTCCGGGAGCACGCGCTCGTATTCGAACAGCGCGAGATCGAGCGGGCCCGCGGGCCCCGACGACGGCGCGGCGGTGCGGACCAGCACGTCGAGCGTTTCGTCGTCGCGCGGCGCGACGAATTCGCCCGTCGTCGCATGCACGGTCGCCGTCAGCGAAAGCGCCGACGGCGCGCGATCGAGCGCCGCGCGCAGGAGTGTGCGGATCCGGTCGTCGGGCAGTGCCTGGCCGAATAGCGTGTTCGACGCATCGCGCAGCCGTGCGAGATGCAGGTCGAGGCCGCGCACGCGGCCGTCGCGTACCTGCATCGCGGTGAAATGCGCATGGCCCGCGAACGCGAGCGCGGCGAGCGCATCCGGGGTGGCGGCGACGCCGTTGAGCTGGGCGACGGACGGGAACGGGGCAGCGGTCATCGATGGATCTCCGGGTTCGGTCGCGAGCGCGGGGCGACTCGCGGCATCTTCAAGAAAGCCTATTGTTTGCCGATTGATGGTGTCTTGAAAAACGAGTAGTTTTGGAACGGTCATCAAATCCGGCTTGAAGATCGATGGAACGCATGTGGCCCGGTACGCGCGCGCTGAGGACGTTCGATGCGGCGGCGCGGCACCTGAATTTCTCGCGGGCGGCCGACGAGGTCGGACTGACGCCGGCAGCTGTCAGTCACCAGATCAAGGAAATCGAGGCGCAGCTCGACATGGACCTGTTCGTCCGCACGAGCCGCAGCATCCGGCTGACGCCGGCCGGCGTCGTGCTGGCTGCTGCGGCCGCCGAGGCGCTGGCGGGGATGCAGCGCGCGACTGCCCGGGCACGGCGCATCGTGCGGGAACAGACGGAGCTGCGCGTGTCGGTCGGCGCGCGCTTTGCGACGCACTGGCTGCTGCCGCGCCTGCCGCGTTTCAGGGCCGCGCATCCGGCATTCGAGCTGTCGTTCGATATCACCGACCGGTTGCGCGACTTCGATGACGACGATGTCGATGTGGCGATCCGCTTCGGCACCGGGCGCTATCGCGACGCGTGCGCGCAGCACCTGTTCGATACGTCGGTCGTTGCCGTCTGCAGCCCGGCGCTGTTGTCGGCCGGGCCGCCGTTGCGCAAGCCGCGCGATCTGCTGCGCTACACGCTTTGCCACGCAGACTGTGAAGTCGACGGTGTGACCTGGCCGCGCTGGTCGGCGTGGATGGCCGCTGCCGGCGTCGACGGTTTCGACGACAGCCGGTGCGTCGCGTTTCCGGATTCGAGCCACGTCGTGCAGGCCGTGACGGACGGTACGGCGGTCGGCCTGGCGGAGCCGCACATGATCGCGCGCGATCTCGCGGAAGGACGCGTCGTGCCGCTGTTCGACGTGAACGTCGAGGTGGCGCCGGGCCTTGCGTATCACGTCGTGTATCCGGCGCGCACGCAGGACGATCCGCGCATCGTCGCCTTGCGCGCCTGGCTTGCGGACGAAGTCGCGACGATGCGCGCGTAGCGGTGCCGGTGGCGCGTGCTATCGTGCCCGCATCTCCACCGCACGATGCCCGGTTCCGGGTGTGTTCCTTCGATGAGCCAACCTGAAAACAACCTCGCGATCCTGCTGAGCACGATGCAGCCCGAACTGCATCCGGGTGCGTTCGCATTCGTATCGCTGTCATCCGATGCAGACGTATCGTTATCCGAAGTAGTCGCAACGTTTCGCGAAGCGGAAGGCCTGACGGTCGTTGTCGGCGAGGAGGCCGCGGCGCGGCACGGCTGGCCCGTGCTGTTCCGTGCGGCCTGGATCACGCTGACCGTGCATTCCGATCTTGCGGCCGTGGGCCTCACCGCGGCATTCGCACGCGCACTCGGTGCGGCCGGTATCAGCTGCAACGTGATGGCGGCTGCGTACCACGATCATATCTTCGTGCCGGTCGACGACGGCCCGCGCGCGCTCGATGCGCTCGTCGCGCTCCAGCGTGACGCGATGCGCGGCGAGCGCTAGCAACGCATTTGCAACGCGCAAAAAAAACGGGCCCGTCACCGGGCCCGCGAACGGAAAGGATTGCGCCGGAAAACGATCCCGGCGCACGGCGGCTTACTTGTTCGCGCCACCCTCGAACCACGCGGCGAGCTTCGTGCGCTCGTCGTCGGTCATGTGCGTGACGTTGCCGATCGGCATCGCCTTCAGGCGCACGGCCTGTTCGTAGATACGCTGCGCGTTCTTCGACACTTCGTCCGGCGTGTCGAACATCACGCCTGCGGGCGCGCTGCCCATCAGCGTCGGCTTCGCCGAGTGGCACTCCACACACCGCTGCTGCAGGACCGGCATGATGTCGGCGATCACGACCTTCGGTGCGTTCGCGGCTTGCGCTTCCGGTGCGACCGGCTTCGGCATCGTCCAGACCAGCGCGGCCGACAGCAGGGCGACGCCGCCGATCGGCAGGTACCACAGCTGCTTGCCGCGGTGACGCATCACGAAGAACTGGCGGATCAGCGCGCCGGCCAGCATGATCATCACGAGCACGACCCAGTTGAACTTGTTCGTGTAGGTCATCGCGTAGTGGTTCGACAGCATCGCGAACACGACCGGCAGCGTGAAGTACGTGTTGTGCACCGAGCGCTGCTTGCCGCGCTTGCCGTAGATCGGGTTCGGCTCTTCGCCCTTGAGCATCTTGTCGACCATCTTGCGCTGGCCGGGGATGATCACGAAGAACACGTTCGCCGACATGATCGTCGCGAGCATCGCACCGACGATCAGGTAGGCAGCACGACCCGCGAAGATGTGGCACGCGAGGTAGGCTGCGGCGACCACGTAGATGCCGACGCAGATGCCGAGCACGCGGTCATTGGTGCCGAGGATGCGGCACAGCGAGTCGTAGACGATCCAGCCGGCCGCGAGGAAGCCGAGTGCGGAAGCGACGGCGACCACCGGGCCCATGTCGAGCACGCTCTTGTCGATCAGGTACGTGTTCGGCGCGAGCAGGTACAGCACGAAGAACAGCGAGAAGCCCGACAGCCAGGTCGTGTACGACGGCCACTTCGACCAGTGCAGGTCATCCGGCATTTCCGGCGGAGCGACCGTGTACTTCTGCATGTTGTAGAAGCCGCCACCGTGGACGTGCCACAGTTCGCCGAACACACCGCGCTTGCGCTGGTTCGGGTCGGTCGGCGGTTTCAGGCTGTTGTCGAGCGCGACGAAATAGAACGACTCGCCGATCCACGCAATGGCGACGATGACGTGCAGCCATCGCAGCGCGAGGTTCAGCCAGTCGGTGATGAAGCCTTCCATGAAACTCCTCCAGACTCAAATCGTTTGTTTGATGCGGGCGCTGATTCGAATGTCAGCTGCCGCGATAGGTGCTGTACGACCACGGCGACACGAGCAGCGGCACGTGGTAGTGCGAGCCGGTGTCGGCGATGCCGAAGCGGAGCACGACGCGATCGACGAAACGGGGTTCGGGCACCTTCACGCCGAGCGACGCGAAGTAGTCGCCGGCATGGAACACGAGTTCGTATTCGCCGGCGGCGAGCGCGGCGCCTTCGAGCAGGGGTTCGTCGCAGCGGCCGTCGCTATTGGTCAGCACGGTCTTGATCGCGCGGCGCGATTCGCCGTCCAGCGCGTAGAGGTCCACCTTGATTGCAGCGCCGGGACGGCCGTGCGCCGTATCGAGTACGTGGGTAGTGAGCTTTCCCATTCGCAATTGTCCTTGTGTGAATGCGAGGTTCGGCGGCGACTCGATCCATTGACTGTGCGGCGGATCGAGGCTCCACGTCACGTGGCTACATACCCGTCGGCGAGATTGAAGCGAGCGCCGTGCAGGCATTGTAAAAAGGTTCCCCGCGCAAATACGGGCGCGATATCAAAGATAATGCGCCGCGCATGAGCGGCTGTCGACGGCACGCCGGATACGGCTTCCGGCGGGCATTTCGGGCCTCCGGCGGGGCGTCGCGCGGCGTACCATATCGAAACCGTGAAACGCGGTATTCCGGATCGCGCATTGTGTGCGGCGCGCGCTTGGGCGATCCTCCCGCCGTGCGCGTCGGCCAATGGCCCGCGCGTACCCCGAAGACGGCGAGCACGCCGGGTAACCGGGCCAGGGCGTTCGAACGGACGCAGGCACCGGAGCGTGCCGCGATTCAGCGTTCGAACGTGTGTGACCGTCCCCAGGATCCGCCCCTGGGGGCAGACCGACGCGGAGAACGCATGAACCTCGAGCAGCACGCTGGCGCACGCGCGCCGAACACCTCCTCATCCCGCCCGAAAACCCTGCTGGTCAAGCACGCCGACGTGCTCGTGACCATGGACGACACGCGCCGCGAGCTGCGCGACGCGGGGCTCTACATCGAAGACAACCGGATCGTCGCGGTCGGCCCGACCGCCGAGCTGCCCGATACGGCAGACGAAGTGCTCGACCTGCGCGGCCACCTCGTGATTCCGGGGCTCGTGAACACGCATCACCACATGTACCAGAGCCTGACGCGCGCGGTGCCTGCGGCGCAGAACGCCGAGCTGTTCGGCTGGCTCACGAACCTCTACAAGATCTGGGCGCACCTGACGCCCGAGATGATCGAAGTGTCGACGCTCACCGCGATGGCCGAGCTGCTGCAGTCGGGCTGCACGACGTCGAGCGATCATCTGTACATCTACCCGAACGGCAGCCGCCTCGACGACAGCATCGGCGCCGCACAGCGGATCGGCATGCGTTTTCACGCGAGCCGCGGTGCGATGAGCGTCGGCCAGCGCGACGGCGGGTTGCCGCCCGATTCGGTTGTCGAGCGCGAGCCCGACATCCTGCGCGACACGCAACGCCTGATCGAGACCTATCACGACGAAGGCCGCTACGCGATGCTGCGCGTGGTCGTCGCGCCGTGCTCGCCGTTCTCGGTGAGCCGCGACCTGATGCGCGACGCGGCCGTGCTCGCGCGCGAATACGGCGTGTCGCTGCACACGCACCTCGCGGAGAACGTCAACGACATCGCGTACAGCCGCGAGAAGTTCGGGATGACGCCCGCCGAATATGCGGAAGATCTCGGCTGGGTCGGCCATGACGTGTGGCATGCGCACTGCGTGCAGCTCGACGATGCGGGCATCAGCCTGTTCGCGCGCACCGGCACGGGCGTCGCGCACTGTCCGTGCTCGAACATGCGGCTCGCGTCGGGTATCGCGCCGGTGAAGAAGATGCGTCTCGCGGGCGTGCCGGTCGGCCTCGGCGTCGACGGCTCCGCATCGAACGACGGCGCGCAGATGGTGGCGGAAGTGCGGCAGGCGCTGCTGCTGCAGCGGGTCGGTTTCGGTCCCGATGCGATGACCGCGCGCGAAGCGCTCGAAATCGCGACGCTCGGCGGCGCGAAGGTGCTGAACCGCGACGATATCGGCGCGCTGAAGCCCGGCATGGCCGCGGACTTCGCCGCATTCGACCTGCGCCAGCCGCTGTTCGCGGGCGCGCTGCATGATCCGGTCGCGGCGCTCGTGTTCTGCGCACCGTCGCAGACGGCGTACACGGTGGTGAACGGGAAGGTGGTGGTGCGGGAAGGGCGTCTGGCGACGCTCGACCTGCCGCCCGTCATCGCGCGTCACAATGCGCTCGCGCAGGCGCTGGTCGAGGCATCGCGCTGAAGGAAGTCTGAAGCTATCCGGCGGCCGTGTTGCCGCCGGGCATGCCGCCAGCTGTCGCCACGCCGCGCCGGGATGGCGCGGGCGGCGCGTGCCGTTACGGCTCGATCAGCGTGCGGGTGGCTTCGGCGACGAGGCCGCGCAGCCAGCGCACTTCGTCGGAGTAGTGGCAGCGCTCGTGCCACAGCTGGTAGTACTGCATCGGCGGGAAGTCGAGCGGGGCCGGCACGACCGACAGCGGCAGGAACTTCGCGTAGTGATCGGCGAACAGGCGCGTCGTCGTGAAGATCAGGTCGGACTTCACGAGCACGTACGGTGCGAGATTGAAGTACGGCAGCGTGACGACCACGTGGCGCTTGAGCCGTTCGCGCGCGAGGTGCACGTCGATCGCGCCGCGCTGGCCGACCGAGTACGGCGTCGGCGCGAGATGCGGCGCGTTCAGGTACTGGTCGAGCGTGAGCCCGCCGCGCTTCGCGAACGGGTGGGTGTTGCTCATCAGGCAGACGATTTCGTCGACGAACAGGTTCGACAGGTGCAGCTGCTCCGGCGGTTCGGGCCAGTTGCCGACGACGATGTCGAGCTTGCCATCCTCCAGCGCGAGCTCGTAGTCGAACGCGGGGCCGAGCGAATGGAATTCGAGCGTCGCGTTCGGCGCGGCCTGGCGGAAGCGCTCGACCACGGTCGGCACGAACAGCACGTTCAGGTAGTCGGGGCAGCCGATCCGGTAGCAGCGGATCGACGTGGCCGGGTCGAAGTTGTGCTGCTGGAACTTGATGCGCTCGATTTCACGCAGCGCATTCTGCACGGGCTCGAGCAGGCGCAGCCCGTATTCGGTCGGCACCATGCCGGATTTGCCGCGCACCAGCAGCGGATCGCCGGTGATGTCGCGCAGGCGCCGCAGCGCGGCGCTGATCGCCGGTTGCGACTGGTTCAGTTTGACGGCCGCGCGCGTGACGCTGCGCTCCATCAACAAGGTGTGCAAGACGCGCAAGAGGTACGTGTCGATCGCCTCGCGTTGCTGACTCATGATATCTCCGTTTTATATGTCTGGGCTGATCGAGGGGGCATGGGGGTATATCGTTTTTAATATGAAGCTGGGCCAGCGTCAAGAGATGGATACCCGCAGGCACCCGCCGGCCGGGCCGCGACAAGGGGTCCGAACGGGGGCGAGGTGAAGCGCGCGGCGCCGCGCGGACGCGCGTTGCGCGGATCCGGATCGCGGTGCGGCGTGGGGTGCGACGGGCGCGTCAGTCGTCGATGCGCATGCCGACCTTCAGCGTGACCTGCCAGTGCACGACCTGGTCGCCTTCGATGTGGCCGCGCGTTTCGGTCACCTGGAACCAGTGCAGGTTGTGCAGCGTCTTGCCGGCTTTCGAGATCGCGTTGCGGATGGCGTCGTCGCTCGATTGCTTCGACGAACCGGTCAGCTCGATCATCTTGTACACGTGGTCGCTCATGATGCGCTCCCTGGGATATCGGTATGGATGGCCGGTGCAAGCCGTGGTCCCGAAGCGGCGCCGCGCGTGCCCGGCTTCTTGAGTGATAGGTATGATGGGCGGCAAGTTCAACCCATATCGGAGACGAGGAACATCGTGGAAGTCGGATTTTGCGGACCGGGATTGATGGGCGCGCCGATGATTCGGCATTTGCTGGCGGCGGGGCATCGGGTCAGCGTGTGGAATCGCTCGCGCGACAAGGCCGAGGCGCTCGTGAAGGACGGCGCGCAGGTGGTCGGCACGCCGCGCGAACTGGCGGAGCGCGTCGATACGGTATTCGTGTGCGTGCTCGACGGCCGTGCGGTGGGCGACGTCGTGTTCGGCGAGCACGGGCTGCTCTCCGGCGACGCCGCTGCGCGCTGCCTGCAGCGCATCGTCGATCATTCGAGCATCCCGCCTGCCGCGACGCGTGATTACGCGGCGCGCGCGGCCGCACTCGGCGTCGGCTGGGTCGATGCGCCGGTGTCGGGCGGCGTGCCCGGCGCGCAGGCCGGCACGCTTGCGGTGATGGCCGGCGGCCGCGCGGCCGATCTCGACGCGGTGCGGTCGCTGATCGACACGTATGCATCGCGGATCACGCACATGGGCGACGCGGGCGCGGGGCAGACGGCGAAGCTGTGCAACCAGGCGATCGTCACCGCGACGGTGACCGCGATTGCCGAGGCCGTTGGTCTTGCACAGGCGAGCGGAATCGATGCCGCGCGGCTGGCCGAAGCGCTGGCCGGCGGCTGGGCCGATTCGGTACTGTTGCAGACGTTCGTGCCGCGCATGACGTCGGGCGGCCATCCGCCGATCGGCGCGCTCAGCACGTTTCAGAAGGACGTCGACGCGATCGCCGACGCAGCGCGCGACACGGGCGCGGTGATGCCGGTATCGGCCACCGTGCAGCAGGTGTTGCGGCTCGGCGCCGCGCAAGGGCTCGCCGGCGCCGATTTCGCCGCGTTCATCGACATCGTGCGGCCCGGCAACGGGCGTCAGCAGGCGTCGTGAC
This sequence comes from Burkholderia sp. Ac-20384, assembly GCF_017104605.1. Taxonomy (NCBI): domain Bacteria; kingdom Pseudomonadati; phylum Pseudomonadota; class Betaproteobacteria; order Burkholderiales; family Burkholderiaceae; genus Burkholderia; species Burkholderia sp. Ac-20384. The sequence continues at coordinate 31,992 of NZ_JAAGPE010000032.1, forward strand.
GGGCAAGCGGGGCGCGTGAATGGCAGATGGGCCGCCCGGAGGCGGCCCATCGAATGGCAGGTAGATCAGCCGAGGGAGCGTGGAGTCGTATCGCCGGCGTTCTGGCGGCCGAGCCCGCCGCGCAGGCTCGCTTTCGTGCCTGCACCAAACTCGGGCAGGATGCGTGCACGCGCACGGCTGGCGAACACGAGGAAGCCGAAGCCGTTTGCTTCATACCAGTATCCGCCGTTCTCGAGGCCGTCCAGCGGCTGCTCGAGCGCGTTGGCGATCGATTCGATGCAGCGCTTGCGCAGTTCGGCGATGGCAGGATAGGGCGGCTGGGCGCCGCGCACGCTACACAGGAGCACGTCGAGACCGGGCAGCACATGCGCGTACAGGACGGGTTCGTCCTGCGCACGGGCGCGGGCAATCTTGGTGTCGAGCTGGGCAAACGGTTTCGAGTGGCGCAATACCGCGAGGAATGACTCCTGGCCATCCTGCTGGGCACGCCGACGTTTTTTCGGGAAGGACATAAACACTCGCCTCAAAAACAATTGCAAGAAATGCGGCACTTTCATGCGACCCACTCCCGGCTATGTACGCCGCATGTCGATCCTTTATAGCACACGAAAATGCTGCCTTCGTGCAGTACGACGATCAATGTCTCCCGTCGACCTGCTCGCCATGATCGACACAGCCAGCGTCTTGGCGCCCGTACTGTCGTTTAGTCTCCATCATAGACCTGCTTTCCCCGCGCGTGCATTCGCCCGTCACAAAAAAGTGAGATAGGCCGCATGCGGCGGTGCATCGCGCGCGCAATAAAAAGGCCCGCACGAGGCGGGCCTGGCTGACGGGGCGCTTGGCGATCAGCGCTGCTTCAGCGAATCGCGGATCTCGCGCAGCAGCACGGTGTCTTCCGGCGTCGCGGCCGGTGCGGCTTCTTCCGGCTTGCGCAGCTTGTTGATGAATTTCACCATCAGGAAAATGATGAACGCGAGGATGACGAAATTGATTGCCACCGTGATGAACGAGCCGTAACCGAACGCGGCGACACCCGCGGCCTGCAGGTCCTTGAACGAATCGGGATTACCCTTGAACGTCGGGGGGATGGTGCCGAGCAGAACGAACTTGTTCGAGAAATCCAGGCCGCCGGTCAGCACGCCGATGACCGGCATGATGAGGTCTTTCACGACCGAGTCGACGATCTTCGAGAACGCGCCGCCGATGATCACGCCGACGGCGAGATCCATGACGTTGCCCTTGACGGCGAACTCCTTGAATTCCTTGATGATGCTCATGAGCGGCTTTCTCCAGGTTGGGGCGAGGGGAGGCGTGCCGCGACGCGCAGGGATGCAGAGCGTCGAATGAGGGTCGGTGGCACGCCGATGGCCGCATGATAGCGAACGCTCCCCATTGCCGGTAGTCCATCTTGAAATGATTGACAAATCCGCGCGTCGGCGCGGCCGGCATGCTGGGGAGCGTGGCGTGCGTTGCAGCGCGTCGCGGGTGCGTCGACGCGCTGCGTAGCGTCAGGTGTTGTCGTCGGTCCAGCCGTCGTCGTTGCTGCCGAGATCCATGCCGCCACCGCCGTTGCCGTCGCTCCAGTTCGAATTGTCGCCGCGGCCGAGGTCGAAGCCCGGGTCGTTCTCCTGCCGGCGGCGCTCGCCGTCGACGATCACGTCGCGTTCGACCACGCGCTCGCGGCCGCCCGACATCGCTTCGCCGAGCAATACGCCGGTCAGCAGCCCGCCCATGCCGCCACCGAAACCGCCGCCGCCTTGCTGGATCACGACAGGCGGTTGCTGCTGCGGGTAGGGCTGTTGCTGCGGATACGGCTGGCCTTGCGCGCCCGTCATGCGGTCGGCTTCCTGCGCATACACGGAGCCGCTGCCGTTCGCCGGTGCCGCGGGTTGTGCGGCCGGATCGGGACGGCCTTCGACGCGTGCCTTCACGCTTGCATGGCGTTGCTCGAGTTCATCGACGCGATACGGCGGCACCGGATTCTTGCCGTTCGACAGCGTTTCGACGAGCGTGCGCGCATCGGTCTCGATCGCTTCGAGTTCGCCCGTGAGCGCCGCGGCGCCGGGCGCTGTCGACAGCTTCGCGTCGAGTTTCAGCGGGCGGATGTCGTTCAGCACGTCGGTGGCGCGCTTGAGCTGCGTGCGGCGTTCGTCGTCGGCGCGGCTGTCGTCGGCCGTGCGGGCACGCCGCAGCGTCCAGCGCAGCACCAGCGCAATCACCGCGACGATCAGTCCGAGGCCGATCCACATGCCGGTCGACGGGCCATGTTTTTCGGCCGGCGCGACGGCGGGCGCGAGCGACGATTGCAACGTGCCGGCCTGCGTGGCCGAAGGCACATTGCCGCTCACGCGTGCCGCGTCGGCACGGATGCGCGACTCCGTCTGCGCGAAGCGCGATGCGTCGGTGAACTTGAGTTGCGGATCGAGCGTCTTCGCGCGCTGCAGCTGCTCGAGCGCGTCGGATGCGCGGCCCTCGCGGTCCAGCACCTGCGCATACAGGTAGCGCGCGTGCGCGTTGTTCGGATGGGCGTCGATGACTTGCGACAGCTGCGTGTCGGCTTGCTGCCAGTTGCGTTGCGCGATCGATTGCTCGACCTGCTGCAGCGACGGGACCGCAAACGCGGCGGACGACAGCAACATCAGCGAGAGGCCGAGTGCGGCGAGAGATTTCTTCATGGTCGAACCGGGCGCAGGCGCCCGTCTCCTGACGATCGGTTCGCGCCGCGCCCGGGGCGGGCGGCGGCGCGGTTGCCCGCAGTGGCCGTTACTGCGCGGGCGTATCGAGCTGCTTCTTCAGCGCGGCGAGGCGATCCTCGACCGACGGGCCCTTGTTCAGCGCGGCGAGCTTGTCGTCGAGCGCCTTGCCGCTCGACGTGTCGGCCGAATTCAGGCGTGCATCCGAGCGTGCGTTCTGCAGCGCGACCTTGTCCTCGAGCTTCTGGAAATCCTCGGACAGGTTCTTGCCGCCGATGCCGCCCAAGGCGCTGGCCGCGACATCCTTCGCCTGCGCGATTTCCTGCTTGGCCTGCAGGATGTTCGAGCGGGCATTCAGGTCGTTGCGGCGCTGGCGCATGTCGGCGATCTGCCCCTTCAGCTTGTCGACCGACGGTTCGAGCGTCGACAGCTCGGCCGCGAGCGCGTCACGCTCGGCTTCCGCGTTCGACTGCGCGCCGAGCGCCTCGCGTGCGAGTGCTTCGTCGCCGGACTGCAGCGCGCGCTTCGCGCCGTCCTCGTACTTCTTCACCTTGTCGTCGGCCGCATCGCGCTTGCTGCGCTGGGTCGCGACCTGTGCCTCGATCTCGATCAGCGAATTCTCGGCACGGCCGATGCTGTCGTCGAGCTCCCGCACGATCTGCCGTGCGTCGCGCGACGGATCCTGTACCGAATCGGCCGCATCGTTCAGCAGGCCTTTGATCGTGCGCGAAACAGAGTCGAAAAGCGACATGAAATCCTCCGTGGTTGAAAGGCGCCGCGTGAGAGCGGCAGTGCCCGTTGCGAGCCGGTTCCGACCCGCATGAGCCGGCGGATATTACACCACCGGTTCACTTAAATACGGCTTAAACGCGCGAGTTCAAGCGGCTTGCGCATCAGGATTTCGAACCTTTCGCGATTGAAAGAAAATCGACGGTGCGCATCATATTGCGTGTCCATGATAGGCAGAGGATGCCGACAATACGTTCCTTAAATCACGGCATTGCGGGAATTTTTACAAAAAATCGCGAAGGCACCCGGTCGATTTCATTAAAATGCGCTGTCACGTCGCGGGAACGGATCGCCGCGCGGCGGGGTCTGTCGACGTGACAGCCGCATCACGCTGTATCCGCTCTGATTCATTCGCCTGCATTTCCGCATGCGTCCGAGGGCGCCACGTACGCCCGCCATTCCGACATGCCAATTATCAAACGACCGCCTTCTTCTTCCGACAGGAACGAACCCCACTACACGCTGCGCCGTTCGCCGTCCGGAGCCTATTACCCCGATGACGACGATCGCGACGACGACCGCCGCACCCAGCGCAGCGGCGGCGGAGGGCGCGGTCGCTCGTTCGGCTCGCGCGTCATGCTGTGGTTCGCCGGCCTGTTCGTGACGCTGGCGATCGTCGGCGCGCTGATCGTCGGCTACGCGCTGGTCGTGATGGCGCCGCAGCTGCCATCGCTCGATGCGCTGACCAACTACCAGCCGAAGGTGCCGTTGCGCGTGTTCACGGCCGATCACGTGTTGATCGGCGAGTTCGGCGAAGAGCGCCGCAGCCTCGTGCGCTTCCAGGAAATCCCGGACGTGATGAAGAAGGCCGTGCTCGCGATCGAGGACTACCGCTTCTACGAACACGGCGGCGTCGACTTCGTCGGCATCCTGCGCGCGGGTGTCGCCGACCTGATGCACGGCGGCGCGCGCCAGGGCGCGAGCACGATCACGATGCAGGTCGCGCGCAACTTCTTCCTGTCGAGCGAGAAGACCTACACGCGCAAGATTTACGAAATGCTGCTCGCGTACAAGATCGAGAGGGCCCTGACGAAGGACCAGATCCTCGAGCTGTACATGAACCAGATCTATCTTGGCCAGCGCTCGTACGGCTTCGCGGCCGCCGCGCGCGTGTATTTCGGCAAGGACCTGAAGGACATCACGCTCGCGGAAGCGGCGATGCTCGCGGGGCTGCCGAAGGCGCCGTCCGCGTATAACCCGGTCGTCAATCCGAAGCGCGCGAAGGTGCGCCAGGAATACATCCTGAAGCGCATGCTCGAGGTCGGCTACATCACGCAGCCGCAGTACGACGAAGCCGTGAAGGAAGAGATCCACGTGCGCACGCCGGGCAACCAGTACGCGGTGCACGGCGAGTACGTCGCCGAGATGGTGCGGCAGATGATGTACCAGCAGTACAAGGACGAAACCTATACGCGCGGGCTGACTGTCACGACGACGATCAACTCGTCCGACCAGGAAGCCGCGTACCAGGCCGTGCGTCGCGGCATTCTCGACTACGAGCGCCGCCACGGCTATCGCGGGCCGGAAGCGACGATCAAGTTGCCCGCGGCCGGCGACGACCGCGACGAGGCGATCGACGACGCGCTCGCCGATCACCCGGACAACGGCGACCTGCAGTCGGCAGTGGTGCTGTCGGCATCGCCGAATGCGGTCGAGGTGCAGTTCGTCGGTGGCGCGACCACGACGATCGGCCCGGCCGGGCTGCGCTTCGTGGCGGGCGCGCTCAGCCCCCGCGCGAACGACACGCTGCGCATCAAGCCGGGCTCGGTCGTGCGCGTGCTGAAGGACGGCAAGACGGGCTGGCAGGTCGTGCAGCTGCCGCAGGTCGAAGGCGCGCTCGTCGCCATCGCGCCGCAGGATGGCGCGATCCGCTCGCTCGTCGGCGGCTTCGACTTCAACAAGAGCAAATTCAACCACGTGACGCAGGCATGGCGGCAGCCGGGCTCGTCGTTCAAGCCGTTCATCTACTCGGCATCGCTCGACAAGGGCATGGGGCCGGCGACGATGATCAACGACGCGCCGCTGTACTTCCCGCCGAGCGTGCCGGGCGGCACCGCATGGGAGCCGAAGGACGACGACCAGCCGGACGGCCCGATGACGATGCGCACCGGCCTGCAGCGTTCGAAGAACCTCGTGTCGATCCGGATCCTCGCGTCGATCGGTACGCAGTATGCGCAGCAGTACGTGACGCAGCGCTTCGGCTTCGATCCCGCGAAGACGCCGCCTTACCTGCCGATGGCACTCGGCGCGGGCCTTGTGACGCCGCTGCAGCTCGCGACCGGTTATGCGGTGTTCGCGAACGGCGGCTACAAGGTCGATCCGTACCTGATCGCCGAGGTCGACGACGCACGCGGCCAGGCGCTGCAGAAGTCGCAGCCGGTGCTCGCGGGCAGCACGGCACCGCGCACGATCGAAGGCCGCAACGCGTACGTGATGAACAGCCTGCTGCATTCGGTCGCGACGGCCGGCACCGGCGCGGGCACCAATGCACTGGGCCGCAGCGACCTGCAGGGCAAGACGGGTACGACCAACGACGCGAAGGACGGCTGGTTCGCCGGCTACCAGCAGTCGCTCGTCGCGGTCGCGTGGATGGGCTTCGACCAGCCGAAGAGCCTCGGCAGCCGCGAATTCGGCGCACAGCTCGCGTTGCCGATCTGGGTGAACTACATGCGCACCGCGCTGAACGGCGTGCCCGAGCAGCAGATGCCGATGCCGGACGGCCTGACCTCGATCGACGGCGAGCTGTACTACGCCGATCGCACGCCGGGCAACGGCTTCGTCGCGAACGTCGACATCAACCCGGCCGAGAATTCGATCAGCGCGAACGACGCACTTGGTTCGGCCGGCGCGGCGGGGCTTGCGCCGCCGCCCGTCACGCCGCAGGAGAAGCAGCAGATCATGGACATGTTCGAGAGCAAGTAAGCGGCACGCCGCTGTTCCGGCATGCGACGGGCGTCTTCGGGCGCCCGTTTTTTTTGCGCGAATTGTCGGCGGAGAGAAGGGGAATCAGAACGACGCGCAGGCCGCTACGACCGTCATGCCGACCGATTGCTGGTGGAATCGCTGCATGTACGCTTGCCGGATCGCGGCGAGCCGCGCACGTGTGTCGGACGTATCGTCGGCGATGATACGGATCACGAAGCTGTCTTCACGCGTGATCCCGCCGCTTGCCCGGTCGCGCCACTGGCCGTGCGTGTCCCAGTAGGTGAGGCCGTCGGGGAATCGCGGCGTGACCGTGTCGGCGAGGAAGGCCGCGCGCTCCGCATCGGTGACGGGGCCGCGCCCCGTGATGTCGCGCCCGAACAGCAGGTCGGCCTGCAGCATGGCGCTTTCGCCCGCCTGCGAGCAGGCCGACGGCGCGCCGGCAACGGGCGAGGGCGGTGCCGCGCAACCGGCGAGCAGCGCGATCGCCATCGTGCATGCGGCCAGCGGCCGCATTTGCCCATTTCGTGACGATCGACCTCCGCGCGCGCAAAATGCTGCGCGCTCAACCACTTGCGTGCTTGTCCGGCGGGTTATCAACAGGGCTGTCAACATAATCTGGGGATAACCCTAGGTTTTTCCGCGTGGGCCCGATGTGGGGTCAGGGCTGCAATTTCGCGTGCGCGAGATGCATGCCGAGTGTGCCTGGGTCGGTATTGGTGCCGGACAGCAGCACGCCGACGCGCTTGCCCTGCAGCGTTTCGCGCAGCGGGCCGAGCAGCGCGGCCAGCGCGGCCGCGCACGCCGGTTCGACGGACAGTTTCAGTTGCGAGAACAGGAACAGCATCGCGGCACGCAGTGCGTCGTCGGACACGGTGACGATGCGGTCGACGTGGCGCCGGCACAGCTGGTAGCTGTATTCCTCGGTATGCGGCGCCATAAGCGAATCGGCGATCGTCTGCATCGCGCTCATCTTGATCGTGTGATTCGCCGCGAAGCTGCGGCTCATCGCGTCGGCACCTTCCGGCTCGACGCCGTACACGTGCACGCGCGGGTTCGCGAGCCGCAGCGCGGTCGCCATGCCGGCCGCGAGCCCGCCGCCGCCGATCGGCACGATCACCGCGTCGAGGTCGGGCGTCTGCGTCGCCCATTCGTAGCCGAGCGTCGCGGTGCCGAGGATCGTGTGATACCCGTTGAACGGATGGATGAAGAAGCGGCCTTCCTCGGCCTCGATCCGCCGGACCAGGTCGAATGCCTGCGACGCGCTGCCGGCCAGCACGACTTCCGCGCGGTACTGCTTGCACTGCGCGATGCGCGACGGGCTCGCGGTATGGAACATCACGACCTTGGCGCTGCTGCCGAGCCGCATCGCCGCATACGCGACGGCCGCCGCGTGATTGCCGGCCGACACGCAGGTGACGCCGGCGTTCTTGCGCGCCTCGTCGAGCGCGAGCAGGTGCGTGAATGCGCCGCGCGCCTTGAAGCTGCCGCTGACCTGCAGCAACTCGAACTTGAAGTTGACGTGCGTGCCCTCGAGGGACGGCAGGTCGGCGCGCTCGAACACGGGCGTGCGCGCGACCCAGGGCGACAGCGCGAAATGCTGCGCGGCGATTTCGTCGAGCGTCGGGATCGGCTCGCCGTCGATCGTCGGATGGGCGGTGCCCTGTTGTTCAGTCGACATGACGTGGCGGGTGGCGGAGTGGGCCGGCCCGCACACGCGGGCCGGCGTGGCGGGGGGGCAGTCAGTGCGCGTCGACCGACATGCTGCGGATGAACTTGCGCAGGAACTGCTCGCAGCCGGCGAGCTGCGCGAGCTCGACATATTCGTTCGGCTTGTGCGCCTGCTCGATGTTGCCGGGCCCGCACACGACGCTCGGGATGCCCGCACGTTCGAACAGGCCGGCCTCGGTGCCGTAGGCGACCTTGCGCTTGTCCTGGTCGGCCGTCAGCGCGCGCACGAGCTGCGTGATTGCGGCCTGTTCGGTTGCGTCGAGGCCGGGCGCCGCGGCGATCTTCGAGAACTCGATCGCGGCATTCGGATGCTCGCGCAGCATCTGCGGCAGCAGTGTTTCGCGTGCATACGCTTCGATGCGCGTGAAGATCTGCTCGGGATCGAGCGTCGGCAGGTTGCGGAACTCGAAGTCGAACCGGCATTCGGCCGGCACCGTGTTGATCGCGTTGCCGCCCTGGATCGTGCTCGTCTGCGCGGTCGTGAACGGCACGTCGTACAGCGCGTCGAACGGGCCTTCGGCGCGGAAGCGGTCGGCGATGTCGCGGATGTGGCAGATGAGGCGCGCGGCATACTCGATCGCGTTCAGCCCCTTCGGCGTCAGCGACGAATGCGCCGCGTGGCCGCGCACGCAGCAGCGGTACGCGTTGATGCCCTTGTGCGCGATGATCGGCCGCATGCTGGTCGGCTCGCCGACGATGCAGCCGGACGGTTGCACGCCGCGTTTGACGAGGTCGGCGATCATCAGCGGCGCACCGGCGCAGCCGATTTCCTCGTCGTAGGACAGCGCGAAATGGATCGGCTTCGCGAGCTTGGTCGCCTGCATCTCGGGCAGCAGCGCGAGCGCGGTGCCGATGAAGCCCTTCATGTCGCAGGTGCCGCGGCCATACAGGCGGCCGTCGCGGATTTCCGGCGCGAACGGGTTGCTGTCCCATTGCTGGCCGTCGACCGGCACGACGTCGGTATGCCCCGACAGCACGATGCCGCCGTTCGTCGAGCCGTCGTGCGCGGGCACGGTCGCAAACAGGTTCGCCCAGCCTTCGCGCGGATCGTGCGTGATCGTCGATGCGATGCCTTTCGCGGCGAGCGCGTCGCGCACCGTTTCGATGAGGCCGAGGTTCGGCACGCGGCTCGTCGTGTCCATCGACACCAGTTGCTTGATCCAGGGCAGGCTGACGAGCGACGCGTCGCCTTGGGTTGCGGCGGACGGCGCTGTCGCGTCGAGAGTGGACATGGCAAAACTCCGTCTGATGAATGGGAAAATCATACTCAAAAACGCGTCGGCCCGCCCGCATCGCGCGCGACGCGGTGCAGCAACGCCGCACCCGTCACTATCGCGTCAGCGCGCCGCGGCAGCTGCTCCCTGCCTAGGTCCGAGCGCACGCAGCGTTTCCTTGATCGTCGACACGCGGATCGCGAGATCGGGCGAGCGCGTCTCGATGCGCAGCTTGTCCTGGCCCGCGAGCTTGATATGCCGATGCTTCTGCACCATCTCGATGATCCGCATCGGATCGATCGGCGGATTCGGCTCGAACTGCAGCCCGATCGCTACCTCGCTCGCATCGATCTTCACGATGCCGAGCGGCTTCGCGGCGATCCGCAGCCGGTGCGTCTCGACGAGCGCGTGCGCCTGCGGCGGCAGCTTGCCGAAACGGTCGATCAGCTCCTCCTGGATACCGTCGATCGCGTCGCCGTGCTCGCAGTTCGCGAGGCGCTTGTACAGCGACAGCCGCTCCTGCACGTCCGCGCAGTAGTCGGCCGGCAGGATCGCGGGCGCATGCAGGTTGATTTCCGTCGTCGCCGCGAGCGGGGCGGTGAGGTCGGGCTCCTTGCCGTTCTTCAGCGCCTTCACCGCGTCGTTCAGCATGTCCGTATAGAGCTGGAAGCCGATCTCGTGGATTTCGCCCGACTGCTTGTCGCCGAGCACCTCGCCGGTGCCGCGGATCTCGAGGTCGTGCATCGCGAGATAGAAGCCCGAACCGAGCTCCTCCATCTGCTGGATCGCTTCGAGCCGGCGCTGCGCCTGCTTGGTCAGCGCCTGCGGATCGTGGACCAGCAGGTACGCATACGCCTGGTGATGCGAGCGGCCGACGCGGCCGCGCAGCTGGTGAAGCTGCGCGAGGCCGAACTTGTCCGAGCGGTGCATGATGATCGTGTTCGCGCTCGGCACGTCGATGCCGGTTTCGATGATGGTCGTGCACAGCAGCACGTTCGCGCGCTGCGCGACGAAATCGCGCATCACCCGTTCGAGTTCGCGTTCGTGCATCTGGCCGTGCGCGATCACGATGCGTGCTTCGGGCACGAGCGCCTCGAGCATCGCCTTGCGGTTCTCGATCGTCTCGACCTCGTTGTGCAGGAAGTACACCTGGCCGCCGCGCTTCAGTTCGCGCAGCATCGCCTCGCGGATCACGCTTTCTTCCTCGCGGCGCACGAAGGTCTTGATCGCGAGCCGCTTCTGCGGCGCGGTTGCAATGACCGAGAAATCGCGCAGCCCTTCGAGCGCCATCCCGAGCGTACGCGGGATCGGCGTCGCGGTGAGCGTCAGCACGTCGACTTCCGCGCGCAGCGCCTTCAGCGCTTCCTTCTGGCGCACGCCGAAACGGTGTTCCTCATCGATGATCACGAGGCCGAGGCGCTTGAACTGCACGTCCGACGACAGCAGCTTGTGCGTGCCGATCACGATGTCGACGCTGCCTTCGTTGATCTGCGCGATCGCCGCGTTGACTTCCTTCGCGGTCTTGAAGCGCGACAGCTCGACGATCCGCACCGGCCAGTCCGCGAAGCGGTCGGCGAAGGTCTGCGTGTGCTGCTCGGCGAGCAGCGTGGTCGGCGACAGCAGCGCGACCTGCTTGCCGCCCAGCACCGCGATGAACGCGGCGCGCAACGCGACCTCGGTCTTGCCGAAGCCGACGTCGCCGCACACGAGGCGGTCCATTGGCTTGCCGCTCGTCATGTCGCCGATCACGGCCGCGATGGCGGCCGCCTGGTCGGGCGTTTCCTCGAAGCCGAAGCTTTCCGCGAACTTCACGTAGTCGCGCGGATCGAGCGAGAACGCGTGGCCTTCGCGGGCCGCGCGGCGAGCGTACAGGTTCAGCAGCTCGGCGGCCGTATCGCGGATCTGCTGCGCGGCCTTGCGCTTCGCGCGTTCCCACTGGCCGGAGCCGAGCGCGTGCAGCGGCGCGCTGTCGGGATCGGCGCCGCTGTAGCGCGAGATCACGTGCAATTGCGCGACGGGCACGTAGAGCTTGCTGTCGCCCGAATATTCGAGATGCAGGAATTCGGTTTCGCCTTCACCGAGATCCATCGACACGAGGCCCATGTAGCGGCCGATGCCATGCTGCGCGTGGACCACCGGGTCGCCGACCTTCAGCTCCGACAGGTCGCGCACCATCGCGTCGACGTTGCTCGCCTGTTCCTGACGGCGGCGGCCCGCGCGGCGGCCGAGCGCGCCGTACAGCTCGGTTTCGGTGATGACCGCGTAGCCTTCGCCGGGCACCGCGAAGCCGTTCGCGAGCGGCGCGACGCCGAGCGCGAAGCGTTCGTCGCTTTCGAGCCAGCCGGCGAAGTGGTCGTTCGACGCGGGGCGCAGATGGTGTTCGGCGAGCAGTTGCAGGATCGTTTCGCGGCGGCCGGCCGATTCGACGGTCAGCAGCACGCGCTTGCCTGACGATTCGACGAACGTGCGCAGCGACGCGAGCGGATCGTCGGCATGGCGGTCGACGGTGAGCTCGGGCAGTCCCGTCGCCCAGCCGCCGGCCGGCTGCGCGGGCAGTACGACCCGTGCGAACGGCTTCGCGAACGCGAAGAAATCCTCGTCGGACAGGAACAGCCGCTGCGGCTCGAGGATCGGCCGCTCGCGATCGTGCGCGAGGAACGCGTGGCGCTGCTTCGTATCCGCCGTGAAGCGTCGGATCGACGCTTCGAGATCGCCGGTGAACACGAGGTGCGCTTCCTGCGGCAGGTAGTGGAACAGCGTGGCGGTTTCGTCGAAGAACAGCGGCAGGTAATACTCGATACCGGCCGACGGCACGCCGTTGCCGATGTCCTTGTAGATCGGTGCGCGGCTCGGGTCGCCTTCGAAGGTTTCGCGCCAGCGGCTGCGGAAGGCCGTGCGCGCGGCTTCGTCGAACGGAAACTCGCGGCCGGGCAGGAGACGCACGTCGCGTACCGGGTAGAGGCTGCGCTGCGTGTCCGGGTCGAACGCGCGGATCGAGTCGACCTGGTCGTCGAACAGGTCGATCCGGTACGGCAGCGGCGAGCCCATCGGGTACAGGTCGATCAGCGAGCCGCGCACGCAGTATTCGCCGGGCCGCACGACCTGGCTCACGTGCTCGTAGCCGGCCAGCGTGAGCTGCGCCTTCAGCTTCGCCTCGTCGAGCCGCTCGCCCTGCGCGAACGCGAACGTGTAGGCGGCCATGAACGACGCAGGCGGCATCCGGTACAGCGCGGTGGTCGCGGGGACGAGCAGGATGTCGCAGCGGCCCTCGCCGAGGTCGTGCAGCGTCGCGAGCCGCTCGGATACAAGATCCTGGTGCGGCGAGAACGTGTCGTACGGCAGCGTTTCCCAGTCCGGCAGCAGGCGTACGCGCGCGTCGGGCGAGAAGTAGCGGATTTCCTGCGAGAGCCGTTGCGCGTCGACCGCGTTCGCGCAGATCACCGCAAGGAGCGGCACGTCCTGGCGGTTGTCGGCGAGATAACGGGCGATGGCGAGCGCGTCGGCGGAACCATGCGCGCCGTCGAAGGCGAAGCGCTGGCCGGGCTTGACGCGGGCAACGGGCGAGGCGGACGGGGTGGAAGCGTTATCTGGCATAGGGACGACAGGGGTGGCGTGCACGGGCGCATCGCGGTGCGCCGGTCGAGACGAAAGACCTATTATAAAATCCGCTTCTCGATTTCATCTTTCCGGCGTTTCCTTTCGTGACTCCCCGACTTTTCGCCCTGATTCCCTGTGCCGGCACCGGCAGCCGTTCCGGCTCGGCCGTGCCGAAACAATACCGCACGCTGGCCGGCCGCGCGCTGCTGCACTACACGCTTGCCGCGTTCGACGCGTGCAGCGAATTCGCACAGACGCTCGTCGTCCTCGCGCCCGACGATTCCCATTTCGACGCACGCCGCTTCGCGGGCCTGCGCTTCGCGGTGCGCCGCTGCGGCGGCGGCTCGCGCCAGGCGTCGGTGCTGAACGGGCTGCTCGAACTGGCCGAATTCGGCGCGACCGACCACGACTGGGTGCTGGTGCACGACGCCGCGCGCCCGGGCATCACGCCGGAGCTGATCCGCACGCTGGTCGCGACGCTGAAGGACGATCCGGTCGGCGGCATTGTCGCGCTGCCGGTGGCCGATACGCTCAAGCGCGTGCCGGCCGGCGGCGACGCGATCGCGCGCACCGAGTCGCGCGACGCGCTGTGGCAGGCCCAGACGCCGCAGATGTTCCGCATCGGCATGCTGCGCGAGGCGATCCTGCGCGCGCAGCGCGAAGGGCACGACCTGACCGACGAAGCTAGCGCGATCGAATGGGCTGGCCATACGCCGCGCGTGGTGCAGGGCAGCCTGCGCAATTTCAAGGTCACGTACCCGGAAGATTTCGCGCTCGCGGAAGCGATCCTCGCGCGTTCCACGAACGCTTCCTGACTTTCACCCCCTCACAATCGGAATACGCATGGATTTCAGAATCGGACAAGGCTACGACGTGCACCAGCTCGTCGAGGGGCGCCCCCTCATCATCGGCGGCGTGACGATTCCGTACGAACGCGGCCTGCTCGGCCACTCGGACGCGGACGTGCTGCTGCACGCGATCACCGACGCGCTGTTCGGCGCGGCGGCGCTCGGCGACATCGGCCGCCATTTCTCCGACACGGACGCGGCATTCAAGGGCGCCGACAGTCGCGTGCTGCTGCGCGAGTGCGTTGCACGCATCAACGCGGCCGGTTTCACGATCCAGAACGTCGACAGCACCGTGATCGCCCAGGCACCGAAGCTGGCACCGCATATCGACGGGATGCGCGCGAACATCGCGGCCGATCTCGGGCTGCCGCTCGAGCGCGTGAACGTGAAGGCGAAAACCAACGAGAAGCTCGGCTATCTCGGCCGCGGCGAGGGGATCGAGGCGCAGGCCGCCGCGCTGCTGGTGAAGCAGGGCGGCTGACGCCCGGCTGCGGCGCGCGGTTCGCCCGTCGCGCCGTGCCGCGGAAATGAAAAATGCCACGCGAATGCGTGGCATTTTCTTTTTTTGGAGCGGCTACCGGGCCGGCATGGCGGCCGGCCGGGTGGTGCAACCGCTTATTCGCCTTCCGCGGCGATCACTTGCGCGGCGGCGTTGATCACCGACGCGATGCGGCCGACGTCGCGCAGCTGCGTGACGGTCATTCCTTGCTCGTTCTTCAGCAGCGCATAGTGCGACTTCACGCAGAAGTGGCACTTGCCGACGATCGACGCGGCGAGCGCATACATCTCGAACTTGCGCTTGTCGACGCCACCGTGCGTTGCATACGCGCCCATCCGCAGCTCGGCGCGTTGCGTCTTCAGGTCGGCATCGTCGGCCATCTCGACATACGGATACCAGGTGTTGTTCATCCCCATCAGCGCGGCCGCCGTCAGCACGGCGTTCGTCTCTTCGGGCGACAGGACGCCGGCTTCGCGGATCGTCTTGATGAGCACCGTGCTCTTCGCCGCGATGGCCGCCGCCAGCGCGACGCCGACCGCGTCGGTGCCTTCGAGCGACGAGCGCGAGATCGTGCCGTCGAGGTTCAGGCGAATGTCCTTCGCGTAGTCGGGAATACGCGCCTTAATCGAATCGATGAATTCCATTGATATCTCCTATGGGTTGGCCGTTAAAAAAGCCCGCAGGCAGGACGTGCGCCGCGGGCTTCGTGCATCGATGCGCTTACAGCGTTGCGCCGCCGACTGCACGGTTGCACGGGCACAGTTCGTCCGTTTGCAGGCCGTCCAGAATCCGCAGGACTTCTTCCGGGCTACGGCCGACGTTCAGGTTGTTCACCGAAACGTGCTGGATCGTGTTGTCCGGATCGACGATGAACGTTGCACGCAGGGCCACGCCGGCTTCCTTGTCGCGCACGCCGAGCTGGTCGATCAGCTCGCCCTTGACGTCGCCGAACGCGTAGTGGTTCAGCTTGTCGAGGTCCTTGTGCTCACGGCGCCATGCGAGCTTGACGAATTCGTTGTCCGAGCTGCCGCCCAGCAGGATGGCATCGCGCTCTTCGAACTGCTTCGTGAGCTTCGCGAACTCGACGATTTCCGTCGGGCACACGAACGTGAAATCCTTCGGATAGAAGTAGATGATCTTCCACTTGCCCGGGAACGACGCTTCAGTGACGGTCTCGAATGCCGACTGGCCGTTTTCCTCGTGATGATTGAAGCCCGGCTTCGCGGCTACGACGGTGAAAGCTTCGAGTTTATCGCCCACGGTTTTCATGCGGATACTCCTGTATGAGTTGGGAAGAAGACTGAGTCAAGCTACCTCGGTGCTGCAACGATGATGTGACAGCATGGGCAAAACTATAACACTATTAGTTAGTCGCTTCAATAGATTTTGACTAACGACTCTCATAGCTTTTTTCAACCGGATCGATAGTGTGCAGTGCAAGAAGCGTGCGCGAGCGCGTCACGCAGTCGCACGCGCCTTGCCGGCGCCGGGGAATTCGAGCGTGACTTCGAGGCCCGCTTCGGGGTTGCGGTTGCGCAGGCGCAGCGCGCCGCGATAGCGGCCGACGAGACGCAGCACGATCGCCATCCCGAGGCCCGTGCCGTCCGCCTTGGTGCGGGCGGTGTCGACGCGGTAGAACGGCCGCATCACGAGCGGCAGTTGATCCTCGGGGATGCCGGGGCCTTCGTCGCTCACCGACAGCTCGACGCGCGCGTGCGACACGCGTGTCTCGAGCGTGATGCGCGACACGCCGTCCTGCTTGCTTTGCCCGTACTTGCGCGCGTTCTCGACGAGGTTGCCGATCACGCGGCGCATGTCGGTTTCGTCGGCTTCGATGATCGCGCTTGGCGCGAGCCGCGTGCGGATCTCGACGCCGTCCTCGCCCGACACGCGTGCGGCGACTTCCTGCGCGATCGACGACAGGTCGACGGGCTCCGGTTTGCGTTGCGACGGGCGTGCGTAGTCGATGAAGGCCGCGATGATGCGGTCCATCTGCTCGATGTCGTCGACCATTGCGTCCTTGGTCGCCTGGTCGGACGGGCTCATCTCGGTTTCGAGCCGCAGCCGCGCGAGCGGGGTGCGCAGGTCGTGCGAGATACCGGCGAGCATCAGCGCACGGTCGGCCTCGAGCTGCTCGAGGTCGCGCACCATCTGGTTGAAGCTGCGGTTGGTGTCGGCCGCGACGCCCATCCCGCGCTCGGGCAGCAGCTCGGGTGTCTGGCCCGAGCCGATCTGCCGCGCGGCGAGCGCGAGCCGCGAGAACGGCCGGTTCACGAGGCTCGTGATGAACGCGGAGCCGAATAGCGACAACGCGAGCGCGAACAGCCCCCAGCCGGCCCACTGCAGGCCCGTGACGTTGTCGAGCTGATCGCGGTCGAGCGCGACCCAGTAATCGTCGTCGTCGATCTTGAAGCTGATCCACACGCCGGGAATGTCGTTGACCGACTGTGCGATCACGGTATCGTCGCCGAGGCGGCTGCGGATGTCGTGTTCGATCAGGCGGTTCAGCGATTCGTCGGGCTGCAGCTTGAATTTGTCGGTTTTCTCGCGCGGGTAAACGCGCACGCCCTCGTTGCTCTCGAGATCCTGAAGCAGCGCGCGCCGCAAATCGGGATCGGAATAGAGCAGGGCGGTGCGCGTGAGCTTCACGATCGCGACGAGCTGCAGCGCGACGCGCTGCGCACGCGGCTCGCGCTCGATCACGCGAAAGCTCTGGAACCACGCGGCGAGACTGACCGAGATCAGCAGCGCGATCAGCAGGAAGGTGCGCCAGAACAGCCCGCCGAACGCGAGCTGCAGGAGGCGCCGGTCGATACGCATGGGACGGGCCGTGGGCGGGCGAAACCGGAAAGAAAAAAGATCAGGCGGCGCCGTCCGGGATGAACACGTAGCCGAGGCCCCAGACGGTCTGGATGAAACGCGGGCTGCCCGGATCCGGTTCGATCAGCTTGCGCAGGCGCGAGATCTGCACGTCGAGGCTGCGGTCGAATACTTCATATTCACGGCCGCGCGCGAGTTCCATCAGCTTCTCGCGCGACAGCGGCTGGCGCGGGTGACGCGCGAACACTTTCAGCACCGAGAACTCGCCGGTGGTGAGCGGAATTTCCTGGCCGGACTTCGTCAGCGTGCGCGTCGCGAGGTTCAGCGAGAACTCGCCGAACTCGAACACCTCGGTGGTTTCGGACGGCGCGCCCGGCAGTTCGGCCGGCGCCTGGCGGCGCAGCACCGCATGAATGCGTGCGACGAGTTCGCGCGGGTTGAACGGCTTCGGCAGGTAATCGTCGGCGCCCATCTCGAGGCCGACGATGCGATCCACATCCTCGCCCTTCGCGGTGAGCATGATGATCGGCGTGCGGTCGTTGCTGCCGCGCAGGCGGCGGCAGATCGACAGGCCGTCTTCGCCCGGAAGCATCAGGTCGAGCACGAGCAGGTCGAAACGCTCGCGTACCCAGAGCTTGTTCATTGCGGTCGCGTTTTCGGCGACGTAGACATTGAAACCCTGCTCGCCGAGATAGCGGCGCAGCAGATCGCGCAGGCGCGGGTCGTCGTCGACGACGAGAATCTTGGAGGGGTTTTTCGTTTCCATGATCGGCATCTTATCGCGAATGGGAATTGACGCACGGCCGCGTATTTTCGGGCGTTACAGTCGGTTACAAAATTTACCCGTAGTGTCGCGCCGAGTAAAGGCAGGCTATAGAGATTCCTTTACTCGAAGCCGAAATTCGGTAGATACTCCCCTGCACTCCATCTTTCATCTTTGCACACCCGAATTCCGCAGGGTTTTTCAAGTACCAGAGGTAACCGGTTGCCGCGTGACGAAGGGAACAAATCGACCAAAGAAGCGAGGACGGTCATGCGATCTGCCCGGATTGCACTGATGCTGACGATCGCGCTTGCCGGTCCGTATGCGTCGAACTTCGCGTATGCGCAGCGCCCCGAGCAGGGCGCATCGTCGCGCAAGCTGCCGCGCGGCAAAGCGCCGCAGTCCGATCGTACCGCCGAAATGACGGTCCGTTCCGCCGTGCCTCCCGATCTCGAACAGCGCCGCCGCGACGGGCACATGACGCCCGAGGAGCGCCACCTTTTGCGCCAGCACATCGAGGACGCCGTTCGCGAACTGTACAAGCGCTGACACGCCGTCCTTCGCCTTGCGCGGAACATGCCGCGCGGAAAAGATTCGTAGCAATTTTTCCGTCAACTTTCCCCTGCCGATTGCCGTTGTACCGGCATCCGCACCGCCGGTGCGTTCCGGGAGTCCATGACGATGAAAGCGAACGTTGCCGCACCGGCGCCGTCGCCCGCGATGCAGTCGCCGCTCGATGCCGACGATGCATTGTTTTTCCTGAGTCGTACCGGTTTTTCTCCGGCGCCGGCCGATGTTGCGCGCGTCGTCGGCATGACGCGCGCGCAGGTCGTGGCCGACACGCTCGGCAACGTTCGCCGCGACCCCGTCACGACGTGGCCCGACTGGATCGCCGAGTTGCCGCCGACGCGCGCGCAGCGCCAGGCGCTGACCCCCGACATGCGGCGCGACGAGCAGCGCGAGCGCAACGTTCGTTACGATGCGCTGCGCGCGGCGTGGGTCAACGAGATGATCGTGACGCCGTCGCCGCTCACCGAACGCATGACGCTGTTCTGGCACGGGCACTTCACGTCGGGGCAGGACAAGGTGCCTTACCCGCAGACGATGGCGGCACAGAACGCACTGTTTCGCCGCGAGGCGCTCGGCAACTTCGGTGTGCTGTTGCATGCGGTCGCGAAGGACCCGGCGATGCTGCAGTACCTCGACGGCGCGAGCAATCGCAAGGGGCGCCCGAACGAGAATTTCGCGCGCGAGGTGATGGAGCTGTTCACGCTCGGCGAAGGGCATTACACGCAATACGACGTGACCGAAGCCGCGCGCGCGATGACGGGCTGGACCGTCGATCCCGATACTTATCGCTTCGAGGTGCGGCCGGATCTGCACGATGCGGGCGACAAGACGATCCTCGGCGAAACGGGGCCGTTCGACGGCGACGGCTTTCTCGACATCCTGCTGAAGCGGCCCGGCACCGCGCGCTTCATCGCCGCCAAGCTGTGGCGCGAGTTCGTGTCGGATACGCCTGATCCGGGTGCGCTCGATGCGGTGGCCGAACGGTTTCGATCGAGCGGCTACGACATTCGCGCGGCGCTCGCCGCGCTGTGGTCGACCGACGCCTTCTGGGATCCACGCAACCGCGGCGTGCTCGTCAAGTCGCCAGCGGAATTCGTCGTCGGGTCGGTGCGGCTGTTCGACGTGTCATACGGCGATCCGCAGATGCTCGCGAACACCGTGCGCACGCTCGGGCAAAACCTGTTCTACCCGCCGAACGTGAAGGGCTGGCCCGGCGGCGCGCTGTGGATCAACAGCACCACGCTGCTCGCGCGCAAGCAGTTCGTCGAGCAACTGTTTCGCGCGACGGAGACAGCCGGCATGCACCCGCCGGCGCATGCGATGTCGCCGGCGCCGAATGTCCGCGCGCATGCGATGCCGGTGGTCGATACGGCGTCCGCTGCCGGCATGCGCAGCACGCCCGCCAAGCCCGCACGCGCTGGCCTGCGTTTCGACCTCGAACGCTGGCTTGCCCAATATCGCGCACGGCCGCAGGCGATCGCGGGCTTGTCGACCGAGCTTCAGTTGCAGCACGCGGTGCTGCAACTGTCGCCGGTCGCGGCGATCGATACGGATTCGACCGGCAGCGCGTATCTCGAGGCGCTGCTGATGGATCCGGCCTATCAACTGAAATGATTCGAACGACGATGAAGCGGGGAGCCGGTGCGGCAAAGGTGCCGGACGGCAAACCAAAGGATGCGCGATGAACCGACGTGATTTTCTGACGCTGACGGGCGCTGCGGCCGCGGCCGGCGTGTCGATGTGGCAGACGCCTGCGATGGCGACTTCCGTGGCGCAGGCGGGGCGCCAACCGGCGCCCGGGTATGCGAACGTGCTGATCCTCGTCGAGTTGAAGGGTGGCAACGACGGCCTCAACACGGTGGTGCCGTATGCGGACCCGCTGTATTACCAGTTCCGGCGCAGCATCGGCATCAAGCGCGAGCAGGTGCTGCAACTCGACGCACACACGGGGCTGCATCCGTCGCTTGCGCCGCTGATGCCGCTGTGGCGCGATGGGCAGGTCGCGGTCGTGCAGGGCGTCGGCTATCCGCAGCCGAACCTGTCGCACTTTCGCTCGATCGAGATCTGGGATACCGCGTCGCGCTCGGATCAATACCTGCACGAAGGCTGGCTCACGCGCACGTTCGCGCAAGCACCCGTACCGCCCGGTTTCGCGGCCGACGGCGTCGTGCTCGGCAGCGCCGAGATGGGGCCGCTGTCGAACGGTGCGCGTGCGATCGCGCTCGTCAATCCCGCGCAGTTCATCCGTGCGGCCCGGCTTGCCGAGCCGTCGTCGCTGCGCGAACAGAACCCTGCGCTCGCCCACATCATCGACGTCGAGAATGACATCGTGAAGGCGGCCGACCGGCTGCGCCCGCGCGGCGGGATGCGTGAATTCCGGACAGCCTTTCCGGCCGGCGCGTTCGGCACGTCGGTCAAGACCGCGATGCAGGTGCTGGCCGCGTGCGAAGCGTCCGGGCCCGGCGCGCAGGATGGTGTCGCGGTGCTGCGGCTGACGCTCAACGGCTTCGATACGCATCAGAACCAGCCGGGGCAGCAGGCTGCACTGCTCAAGCAGTTCGCGGAAGGGATGAGCGCGATGCGCGGCGCGTTGATCGAACTCGGGCGCTGGAACCAGACGCTCGTGATGACGTATGCGGAATTCGGGCGGCGCGTGCGCGAGAACCAGAGCAACGGCACCGATCACGGCACGGCCGCGCCGCATTTCGTGATGGGCGGCCGCGTGGCCGGCGGGCTGTACGGTGCGCCGCCGGCGCTTGGGCGGCTCGACGGCAACGGCAATCTGCCGGTCGCGGTCGATTTCCGCCAGCTCTACGCGACCGTGCTCGGGCCGTGGTGGGGGCTCGACGCGACCCGCGTGCTGCAGCAGCGCTTCGACACGCTGCCGTTGCTGAAGGCGTGAGGGAGAAGGGTCAGCGCCGGCGCGCGGTGCGCCACGCGATCCACAGCTTGCGGATCGGCGTCAGCGCGATGCGCTGATGCAGCACCTGGTAGCCGTCGCGTTCGATTTCGTCGAGCAGCGAAGCAGCCAGTGCGATCTGCGCGCGCAGCGTGCGCTGGGCGCGGCGTTCGGATGCCGGGATCGCCGCTTCGGCGGCCACGAGTGCTTCGCGCGCGCGGGCCGTCTGGAATTGCAGCAATTCGGTGAAGGCCGGGCTGTAGCGGCGGTTCAGCAGATCGGCCGCGGTCACGTTGTAGCGCTGCAGTTCGTCGATCGGCAGGTAGATGCGGCCGTGGCGCGCATCGTTACCGAGGTCCTGCACGAATTGCGCGAGCATCAGCGCGCGGCCGGCGTCCGCGGCCCACGGTTGCGGGTCCGCCGGGTTTGCCGAACTTGCGCGCGCGACCAGCGACGCGAAAGTGCCGCCGACCTGCGCGATATAGCGCTGCAGGTTCGCGAGATCGAGGTAGCGCGCCTGTTCGAGATCCATCCCGTAACCGTTGACGAGCGTACGCAACGCATCGGCTTCGGCGGCGATCGCCGGGTGATGCTTGGCGAGCGCCTTCGTGACCGGGTGCGAAGGCTGTCCGTCGGCCAGCGCCGCGAGTTCCTTGTGCCACCACGCGAGCTTCGTGTGTCCGACGGTCGGGTCGCTGGTTTCCTTGACGGTTTCCTCGAGTTCGCGGCGCAGCGCGAACAGCGCGGTCAGGCGCGGCTGCGTGGCGAGCGGTGCCTGGCGCAGCGCGTAGTAGACGCTGGAGCCCGCAGGGGCGGCCTTTTGCTGACAGTAGTCGTCGAAGTTCACGGGCGGAATCGTGTGGGGGCGGGTTCGGGGGACGCGCGGCGGCGCGGTGCCGAAACGTCGAGCGCGGCATTCTAGCATCGCTGCACGATGGGTGCCGGCGGGGGCGAGACAAGCTCGTACGGATCGGGTAGAATCTCGCGCTCGCCTGATCGGGCGTGCCGGTTACAAGCCGGCGCGATGTCCCGGGCGCGTGGCAACGCATCTTGCGTGCCACGTGGTCAGGCGACAGAAATGCGCGTGAGTGGCGAAATTGGTAGACGCACCAGGTTTAGGTCCTGACGCCCGCAAGGGTGTGCCGGTTCGAGTCCGGCCTCACGCACCAGAAGTCGAATGCGCCTCTGACAGGGGCCGTTCACCAAAAAGCGCTGTCGGTCGATTGGCCGCAGCGCTTTTTTGTTGATGTCGGTGCTTTTCCGGGCGCACGAGCCTGGGCAAGCGGTGCGCGAAGATTCGTGCCGCGGGTAATATCGTGTTCACCGCTCAAACAAGAAACACAATTGCGCCGAGGACCACCGATGAAAAACACCGTACGCATTCCGATTTCCGTACTGGCACTGATGCTGGTCGCGCCGGCTTTTGCCAATACGCCTGCTGAGAACATTGCGTGGAGCGCCAGGCCCGTGCAGACGGTGGCATCGGCGTCGTCGGCATGCTCTGCGTATTCAGGGCGCTTGATGTCGAGCGGCGAGACATTCTCTACGGAAAACGTGCTGAAAGCGCTCGGCACGTCGCTGGCCGGCGCTGCGCTGGGCGCCGTCACAGGCGGATATCAGGGCGCAGCTCCCAATCCGTGCGCGCGCCCGGGCCTGTGACCGGCCCGCAAGCGAACCGCGGGAATCCCCGCTTCATCTGAAACAAGCCAGACACCCAGCGCCGCGCGTCGCCCGACCCGCGGCGCTTCGTCATGTCAGGCGTGCCTATTCCCAGAAACTCCGGATCGCGACCGCGACGATCACCGGCACCGAGAACACCAGCGGGATCGCGAAATACTGCGCTTCGCGATCGACGACCCAGCTATAGATCACCCACGCCGCGCCGATCGCGAACGTGATGAGGCCGACCGTCACGGCGGCAATGTTCAGGACCAGCTTCGAAGGCTGGCGGCGCGTCTTTGTATCGTCATTGTTATCGCGCGGGGACGATTTCATCGGAAGAGTGGGGCTTTGCGCCGGAACGGGGGTAAAAGCACAGGAAACCCCATTCGCTCCGATCGCGCAAGAGGGCCGGCTCAGGCCGACCCTCCGTCGCGTCTCCCGGTGCGCGCGCTATAACCCGAACGACGCCGCCAGTTCGTCGAGCAGTTCGCGCTGGAACGCGACGAACCGCTCGCCCGGCTGCTGTGCGATCGCGAGGTCGAGCATCGGATCGCCGACGTCGGTGCGAACACCCGCCAGTTCCTCGACGATCGCGAGCCCGCAGAACGGCACGTACGCTTCCGAATAGCCGCCTTCGTGGACGATCGCGAGCCGCCCACCGCAATGGCGTTGCGCGGCCTCCTTCACCGCACGCGTCATGAACCGGTAGCTGTCGGTATGCAGCTGCATGCGCGCGAGCGGATCGACCGCGCTCGCGTCGAGGCCGCTCGCGATGACGATGAGCTCGGGCCGGAAACGCTCCAGCGCCGGCAGCACGATCCGCTCGAATGCGTAGCGATACGCATCGTCGCCGCTGCCCGCGAGCAGCGGCACGTTCAGGTTCGCGCCGATACCCGCGCCTTCGCCGCGGTCGTCCGCGCCGCTGTAGCCGGGCGGGAAGCAGCGGTCCTGATGCAGCGAGATCGTCAGCGTGTCCGGATCGTCGTAGTAGATCGACTGCGTGCCGTTGCCGTGATGCACGTCCCAATCGATCACCGCGACGCGCTCGATGCCGTGTTTCGCACGCGCGGCTTCGATCGCGATCGGAATGTTGGCCAGCAGGCAGAAGCCCATCGGGCGGTCGCGCAGGCAGTGATGGCCGGGTGGCCGCGACAGCGAGAAAGCGTTCGCCGCACGTTCGCCGAGCACCGTATCGACGGCCGTGATCGCGAGGCCGGCGGACAGCGCGGCGATCTCGTAGCTGCCCTTGCCGAACGGCGCGAGATCGCCGAGGTCGCCGCCGTTCGCATCGCTGAGTGCGCGGAACGCGTCGAGATAGTGCGCAGGGTGAATGCGCAACAGGTCGGTGGTCGAGGCCGGCTCGGCGCCGCGCAGGTCGAGTTGCGCGGCCAGGCCCGAGGCTTGCACGAGCGACAGGAAACGGCGCTTCGAATCGGGCGATTCAGCGTAGCCCGCGCTCGACGGCGGCTGGACCCAGCCGCCGACCGGGAAGAACAGCGCGTGCGTGCCGCCGGTATGCCAGAAAGTGCGTTCGTCGGTGAAGAAGGCAGTGCGATTCATGGATGTGCGTGACCTGTCACGGTTGGGTGGAAACGGAGGGGCGCGTGCGGCGATCGATGTGGCGCAGCGCGGCGAACGACACGATCGCGACGGCCGTCGCGGCCGTGAACAGCACGCGCATCGTGCCGCCGGCGTCGAGCATCAATCCGGCGAGCAGCGGGCCGGCCGCGAGGCCGGCGCCGATCACGAAATTGAGCGTGGCCACGAGGCGGCCCGACGTGTCGATCTGCGCGACGGTCGCGAGGATGAACGGCAGTACGAACGTCCAAGCGAACTTGAACGCGAAGATCGCCGCGCTGTAGCCGCCGGCATGGCGCATCGCGGCAAGCGCGACGAGCGAGGCAGCCAGCAGCGCGTAACCGGCCGCGAGCATCGCGCGCCGGGCG
>NZ_JAAGPE010000322.1:0-9818 GCF_017104605.1 Burkholderia sp. Ac-20384
GTTCAACACCGTGTCGTGCCTCGTTGCCACGGACGATGAGAGCTATACGTACAACAACCGCGTCAATCGACTATCGACGATCCAGGAGCACTTCATGATTCGCCGGGCCGTCGAACGAGGCGTGTCTCCGGAGCGGTTGGCGAAGGCGCTGTCGGTAGATGTGTCACAGATCATCAAGAGGATGGCATTGCTGGATGGGATTTGTGCTGAAGCGACTGAGCTCCTGAAGGACCGGCAGTTTTCGCCGGAACTCGCGCGAGCTCTGCGGAAGATGAAGCCGACGCGGCAAGTCGAATGCGTCGAGCTCATGGTGGCAGCGAACAACCTGTCTGTCTCGTACGCTGAAGCGTTGCTCGTTGCGACGCCGGCATCTCGGCTGGTCGAAGGGAAGAAACCGAGGAAGCTTGCCGGCGTGAGCCCCGAGCAGATGGCGAAGATGGAGCGGGAGATGGGTAATCTGCAGGGACAGTACAAACTGGTCGAGCAGACCTACGGACAAGATGTGCTTAACCTCGTGCTCGCAAAGGGCTATCTCGCGAGGCTGCTTGAGAACGACTCGGTGCGCCAGTACCTACAAGTCCAACAGGCGGACTTGCTATGCGAACTCCAGTCCGTCGTGGAAATGATTGCCTTAGAGCAGCCGACCCTCGAACCCGCTGCCTGAGCTCAGGCAATTTCGCGGCGCATTGTTTCGAAAATCAGCCTGCTGGTCGTGAGAATTGCGCGATCCAGAATTCGCGTGTTGAGGCGTTGCGAATTCGTCTAAAGAATCTTACCTTTGTGTCGTAATGCGTTTAAAGGGGCTCACTGCGTGTTGCAGTCGAGTGGTTCTATAGCCTAGATCGTGAAAATAATGAGCAATATGACTTGTACTCACTGACGCACTGGGGTTCCGCGCGGCGCGACGGTTTGCACGGGGTGTCAGGCTGAAGTCGAGTATGGGCCGGCAAGAGGACTTTTCGGCGCGGCGCTACTTGCCGCCGCGTTCGCGGGCTATCAAGCGCATCGGCACCTGCCTGAGTCCATGTCAGTAGGCGGCTGGGTTACAGGTGCAGTGGTGTTTGTTGGGCTTAGCCTGCTCATACAGAAAATGTTCGGCGATCGTGTCGTGTTCAAGCGTGTGTACAAGACACGCAGCTAAACAGCGAGGCAGTGTGTTAAAACTTGGGATGCCACCGTCGAATTTCTGGCGAGGGCATTCCGGTGGGCTGTGAGATTTGCACTTACGATGCTTTCCTGTTATCCATCATGATTGCAAGGGGGTAATAAGTCAATGGAAGCGTTAATGTCAGAATATCATTATTTGATCGTTTAAATTAATTCATGACTGATGGCGCCATGGGGAATTCTCTTTCTAAGGCATCGACATCAATTTGGTGTTTTGATGCATTTTCCTGTCTTTCTTCTCGGCTGTATCGAGAATTAACCAATGAGATGGTGTCGAGAATAAATGCTGTAATTGAGGCAGTCTCCTTATTCGATAGGGTTGTCGTCAGCGAGAAATATTACGAATCAAATAGGAAATTCTTTGACTCGCTGCAGCGTGATGAAGATTTCGTTGAGGTGGTTGCCTCAGATCAGCTTGTTCACGCTGAATTATTGCAGCAAGGAGAGATTTCATTTGATCTTGCTATCTATAGCAAAAGCATCGAGGAAATTGGGAAAGAAGGGATATTGTGGTTTTCTGAGCACAGTAGTTTCGCGCGCGCCTTGGGTGATGGTGATGGTGATGGTGAATTTGCCGAGCGCATAATAAAGCATTTTCCGCTTGTGCAACTTTGGCAGTGGTCCAGCTCAAATGAAATTGCAGATCGAGCGAATGCAACGTTGATTCTGCCTAATTCACTTCAGCGGATGGTGAAATATCATGCCGAGCGGCTAAGACGGGACAATTTTCTAAGTAAGATAAGAGAGCTTGAGAAGCATCTGTCGGCAGAAATTCGCTCAATCGAATTTTTGGCTGGAAACGAATCAGAGCTCTATGATTTCAAAATTCCATCACTCTTTGCGATGTTCTGCGAAATGCATACGCATGATGGCGACGCTGTTGAGACGCTGAGAGCATTGCGGAAAGAGATGGAAGGTATTCGACGAATGCGGGCGAAGCTCGAAGGTGATATTAGATCGGCAAAATCGTTTAGAGATCGAGGTGAGTTGGCTAAAGATTGGCAATCTGATTGGGATCGCCTAGTGGGAATGGAGTTTAAGAGACCCGGTCTCTTAAAGGCGAGGATTGCTAATAGCGAAGTGGCTAAGACGGTTGTGGATACTTCTGCAGCGAAGCTTAGTGGTCTGATTCCACTTGTTACCGCATTGCTTGATCATATCGAAAAAATAAAAACATTTCATAGATTTCAGGCGTTTACGCGCATGTATGACAGTGCTGGAAATATTTTGTTGGATGATAGAATTAAGATTGTTTTAAAGGAAAAATTCGGTGTTCAGGGATTTTTGCCTTGCCCGGAATTATACGGAGTTGATGGCAACACGTTGTCCGAGTGATAATTGTAATACATCCGTTGATAGTTGTTGCTGGCTGAGTTATTAATGCGAATGAAAGTGGTTCGGGGGTCACGTGCGAAAGGTGACGAGCTCGGCTTTAAGTCGCTTCGGTGCATTGGGTAGAATCACCGTCGCCCAATTTATGCGCTAGCGGCGCGCTGCTGTTGAGCAGACATCAGCGCTGCCAGCCTCAATCAGGGGTGCCGC
Source organism: Burkholderia sp. Ac-20384 (assembly GCF_017104605.1). NCBI lineage: Bacteria > Pseudomonadati > Pseudomonadota > Betaproteobacteria > Burkholderiales > Burkholderiaceae > Burkholderia > Burkholderia sp. Ac-20384. The sequence continues at coordinate 2,710 of NZ_JAAGPE010000322.1, forward strand.
CGCCAATCGGTGCTTTAGTACTCACGCTCGCGCAGTTCTCGCTCAATTTCGTGCTCGACACGGGCTTGGAGTCGTTCCCGGCGTTCTTTTAGCCACATGCGTACATTGGCATTAGTCTCAATGGCCAGCAGCGCTTCGATCTCCTCAAGTTTTCCACGGTAGTACTCACTCGCGGGGCCGCTCCATGCCGCGGTAAAACTATTGGCATGGAGACTGTTTCGAACCTGCTCGATATGCGCATACCGCTCCAGCACTTGCCGGGCGAAGCTCGGCGTCTCTCCGGGCTTGCTAATGATGGGCGGGCAATGCTCTGCAAGGATCCAGGCACGGTCTGCAGGAGCGACATCGACCCACTCGAACACCATGGGTGACGGCAGGGCATTGAGACCAGCCAAATCAACGCCTCGGACCGACCGGCCCCCACGGAGCCACCTCAACAGGTGCCAGGTGCCGCGATCCCTCGGCGATTCCAGACGGCGTGCAATGGCAGGCCACACGACTTCAGGCTTTGTTTGTGCGACGTTGGACAGGAACTTGAGTGAGTCCGGGCGGTAGCCTGCAGTGACACTGTTGCGGCTGGCGAAGTTTTCGATCAAGCGCACGGCCAGGTGTGCCGCAGCGTCGGCATCCAGTTCAAGCAGGCGGTTCGCGACTTCGTTCCAGTTATACAGCAGCATGTTGTTGTAGCCCTGGTGCTCCTGACCCTCGATGAAGGCCGGAGCGCCGAGGGTCTGCTCGATCCGGCGAGATAGCACGACACCTTCGTCAGGATGTCCACGCAGTCTGGATTCGAGCAGATCCAGTGCGGCATCGGGCGCAACCGGGTCATCGATTCCGAGCAAAAGGTCAATGACACCTTCGAGGACGGTGAGCTGCAACTGGTTGACTACGCCGCCATAGATGAACAGCCTGAACTCCCTGGGGTCGATCTCACCTTGCTTGGCGAGGTCGAGCAGGAGCTTGGCGATGCGGTCGCTAATTCCGGACCGCCAGACGACGCCCAACGCCAGTTGGCGGATCTCGTCGTTCGACAGCAAGGTCTCCACCAGCTCCTCCCAGAGCGACACGTTCGTGCCGTGCACCGCGGACAGGTATCCCCCGATGAAGAAGTCGGATCGCTTCTCCCTCGCCTTGGACCAGGCCGACAAGATTGAGCTCCAGAGCTTCAGATCATCTATGCGACCCAGCAACACGCCAAACTCATAGCCATTCTTAGCATCATCCGTGACGAGCCAGGCGAGTTCTGGCAGCAGCAGTGCCGGATCTTTTATGGCAGCCTCGGCAAGCTGGATCAACTCCGGCTTCGCGCCATCCACGTACTCGCCATCGGTGGTGAAGTGGTCCTCGACCAGCTTCATGCCAGCGTGTCGACGCAGCTTGGTCGAAAACGAGGATTCGGTCAGTTCCGCACGCAGGGCTTGAAGCTCTGACGAAACATCCGCGGACAACTCCTTCCCTTCGTAGTGCAACGTGGCCACGATGGTTTCGATGCACTTGTCACGCAGCTCAGGCATCTTGGCCGCCCGCCGCATGAACGTGAGGAGCGACTTGGCGATCGGCACGATCAGCACGAGGCTGCGGAAGTGCTCCAAGATCCCAGTTGCCGCTCCGAGGCCTTCGGCATGGGGCAGGGAATCAACCGACTCTTCGAGCAGCGACACGTGGGCGGCGTAGGCGTCGTACAACTGCCCCCATGTTTCCGGCATCCAACGGCCGGGCAGCCGTTGCAGTCCGATGACTTCGTCGATCGCATGCCTGCTCATGAACGGGTCGAGGCTCTTGCTCAGCGCCTGCACAGCAATCTCCCGATAGAACGGCACAGGGCTGCGCAACAGTTCTCTCAGATAGTCGAGTTTGTCGATCGGCGACAGCTCAGACGCGGCGAGCTGGCCATGACCGAGGTTGAACAGCGAGAGGAAGGTGCCGGTGGCATTGTTCGACCAACTCTCGTTCTCGGCCTCGGCCAGTAGCAGCAGGCATTTGGTGGCCTCGAAGAAGGTTTCGGCGGGCACAGCGAGCTGCTCGAGCCGATTGATGGCCGTGCGACGCGCCTCACCAGCGAACTCGCGGCCCGCTTCGACGTCTTCGTTCTCCACGGCAGCGGCCCAACGGCCCAGGGCTGCCTTTTGTTTATCCTGCCCTCCCGCCAACAACCGGCTGGCGTCTGAGCCGGTAGCAAAGCTGGCAAGGGACGCAAACATGCCGCCCTCACCGAGCAACCGGTCGGCCCAGGCCGTCGCTGCCTTGGACTCCTTGGCGAACATCAGCATGGCATCGAAGTGCTGCTGCATGCGCTCCCCAAGGTTCTCGCGGAGCTTCAGCACGTCGATTACGATGGAGTACTTCTCGAACCAGCTCTTCCACATGGCGACGTGGAGGAGCTTTGGCGAGATCAGCAGCGTTCGTGGGCCCTGCAGCACGCGGCGTTCGCGAAGCGCTTCGACCGCACGGACCAAACGCAACTGCGAGAAGTTGGGGTCGAGGAGCTTCACCGCATTCAAGATTGCGACTCGGACTACGGGAGCTTCCGCGGTCTCCCACGCGATCTGACGGAATAACGCCATCGTGCGAATGACGGCGAGCCGATCCTGCCCGTCAACGGAGTCAATACTGTGCGGTGCACACACGATGCCATTCCACAGGTCATCCAGATGCGCGAAATGCTCAGCCGAGTGTTGGGTCGGGTTGTGCTTGATGTACTGACCCAGCCGGTGTGCGGCCCTGGGCGAGCCCTCGCATAGGCTGGCGAACCAGTCCGCCTCGTCCGCGACGATGCCATAGCCCTTGAAGATCTCGGCCAGCAACGGCTGCAGAAGCCGAGGCATTTCGATTAGCTGGACATCGACGTGCGCGCTGGGTCCATCCGCCAGGTTGTTGGCGGTCACGAGCAGCATCTTGGTTGCCCGCTTGCGGAAAAGCGCGGTCAGCTCGCGCGACGTGTCAAGGTCGCAGTCGTCGGCCACCAGGATGATGGTCGTGTTCGGCGCCATCTGCCTCAAGGCCTCCATGGGGCCGCTGTTCATCGCCTGTTCAGGATCTGGGCAATACAGGACACATCCGGCTAGCTGACATGCCGCGAGCGCCCTGTACATCAGGTGCGTCTTGCCCGCCCCGGCGTCCCCGAGGATGCGCACATGCTTGAAACCATCAAGGCTGTCGGCGGCCCGCGTGATTTCCTCGGCGAATGTCTTCAGATCGTCCGTCAACTGATAGGAATCGATCTCGAGCTCGCAGGCCTCCGCCATGAACGACAGGTCATAAAAGACGGTCATGTCGTATCCCTGAACCCGACAGAGACGTCTCGCGATGCCGGGGGCCAGTGTCTTGATCGCAGTGCATAACTGGTTCGCCCGGATGATCCGGACCGTCACGCCGGCGAAGGCGGGGTCGACGGCCTTCATCAACTCGCTGATCTGCTTCACACCGTGGTCGTCGGTCTTGCCCACGAGGTCCGTGCCGAAGAGCACGACAACGAATGCTCCGCCGTTTTCAAAACAGCTCAGCACCCGGGGCTGCAGCTGATCCTTGGTCGGCACATTCTGTCCAGGAGCAAACTTGGGCTGTATCAGCAATGACCGAATGTCCGACAGCGTCGACGCTGAAAAATCGCCAGTCTTGATCTGGTAGCAGGTCTTGCCTTCCTCGATCAGCCCGGCGGGCAGCGACTTGCCTGCGACGCCCGTGACGTCCGCATCGATGCCGCCATCCGCTACGTTGATTGACGCGGGAACATCCACACCCGTGGTCGGCAGGCCGAGCTTTGCCGCCTCGATGACCAGCAGCTGACGGAACAGCTCAACCGCTTGACCTGCGTCAATCTGCATCAGGTCGTCGGTCCTGACGTCAAACGGGCCTATGGTGTCAGTTGGTAGAGCCATCCCCGCTCCTCGGTATAAAAGTGCGTCTCATTATCCACTAATGCCCTTCATGATCGGCTAGGCGTACAGCACGCAGCTGGGGCCATCAGAAATTCGGCAAACCTGGTCCAAACTAGCCTGACTTCATTTGTTGGGCTAGGCCCGCATTTGGTCGAGAGAACAGGTCCGTGGTGCATCCAGACGGTCGCCCGTTCAATGACTTTCATCTCAGTTCGCCGAATGGCTGGCCTCGTGAGGGGCTGCAGTAGCGTGTGACAGCACCGGCTTGTCTAGTCCAACCTTGTACATCTTACGGGTACTCGTTGTCGTGCTTCTCCCGGTACTCGTCAGCGTCAGTGATTCCCTTTTCATTCGCCTCGCGCGCATCCGCTAGTTTTTTCTGGCTAGCGTTGTATTCTTTGAGCTGACGCTTGCCGATCTCATCAGCAATGACATCCGCTAGCTCCATGGAGACTTGACGCGACACATCGCTCACATCGATCGAATCCATTGCGTGCTCAATCAGAGAGAGGGTCGCGACTGCGAGGTCGGGGATCATTGGATCGCCTCGGCCGATATGAAGATCGAGCTCGAAATTATGCGCAACGGCAGAGGTTGTCGTATTAGTGCTTCCGAAAATTGCTTCCCGTACATCCCATTTGATATCAGCAGTCGTTTCCAAATACAAGTAATCCGATTGCGGGTTGCCTGGGCCCAATAGCATATAAAACTTGGCATGAAAGTGAGCAACCGCATACGCAACGACTCGATCATCGAGCTCGTCGGGCTTTGCCTCTAGTCGTTCGATCCACGTGCCGAGTGTCTTTCTCACGGCAGCTCCGCCACAAGCCGCGTAGGTGAGTGGTATGTGAGGCCCGTTTTTGGCCTGTGCTTGCTTATATGGAGAGAGCTCGAGCTGCCCATGCAAACCGATCACGAACAAGATGCGCCGAGAATCACGGGCTTTAAACCAAGTCGACACGGCGCTCACTAGATCGCTGGGGAATCCGAATGTTCCCGTTGCGATAACTAACACTTGGTCATCGACCGCCGAGTTCGCGAGCATCGTCTCCAGGCACTCGATAGTCTCGCGTTGCTGAGTATGGTTCGAAAGTATCCGTATCATGGAGTGCGTCATCCATTAAGGGCTTCAGCGAATTTAGCAACACTCAAAATTCGTCTGTGCGACGGCGAAACGTTGCGTTCCGTACGATTGAGGGTGCAATGAAGAGCATCGCTTCCTGCGTATACTCGCCGCTTCTTACGGCAGCGCGCCAACGCTCCTGCTCCTTATGCTTTGCAGCATGGAGGTACTCGTCCTTCAGCGCGTCGTCGGCTTGATTTTCCATGATGAGGGCCAGACCAGAAAGGTGGGTGGATCTACGTCAATGATACGACACGATCTTTGTCTGAGTAGACCGAGGCGCGTGTCGAACAAGCGCTGTGCCTACCCGGCGATCATGTCGGATGCTCCGAGATCTAGTGCCCGCGTACTAGAAACACTACGGGAGGCAATATAGACAGCAACGTGAATGCGAATAGGCGCAGCCGCAGGTCGATGCTTGCTACATGGCGTAAAAATCCGTCATCTTCCTTTGTTGATCGCATCAAGCTTGCGAAGCACCAAAGTGAAAAATTGAGCACGAACAGTTCGAACATTAGCAGAGCGATACCTGTACCTGCGAGCCAAGCCTTCCACAACTCGAGTTTTGACAGTGAGGATGGCAGCTGCGCCCCAATTTTTCCAATTAACAGGCCGATGGCTAAACCACCCATCCCGTATGTGTTGACTAATACTTGATATGCCCCGGTAGCAATAAATTTGATCTTCGGAAACAGCACTGCTAGACCGAAAAGTACTAAACCGAGCATACCCACTACGTTCCATATGTGTGAGCCTATTCCATCAGAAATAGCAGCGTCCAGATAACTAGTGGGTAGTTGGTTTTTGAAGTGTGTGATAAACAACACGGCAGCTGTAGCCGGTGCCGCCCACCAAAATGCGACCCTCAATCCCTCTATTGGTACGATTGCGGACCAAAAAAATGAGCGGTTGAACGGGGCCAATTGAGCCTTGAGGTACGAACGAACGTTGGATAGCTGGTGCATAGTTTTGCGTGCGACGTATGAGAGCTGAGAATGGATGTGAAGATCCATCGTATAAGCTTTGCGCGTCAAAAACCCCTTGCTTTGTCGTACTAATGCTACTGGTCGTTACCTTTTTCCGGATGATTGTCGATAACGAAATTCAGCAGCCCAATCGCTTGTGTGAGTTTATCGCTTGTATCAGCAAGCAGAAGGCTGAGGAGATAGAACGCTGCAAGGGACCCTGCGATCGTCCAGACGATTGAGTTGTTCAGGGCAATGTGTTGATCCTGCATCAGTTTGACGACGCTAATCCCAAGAGTCGCGAGCGCTGGAAACGTCCCAACTTTGTCGAGTTGGCCGATCAACCGCCCACGTCGATTGTCGAACGCATCTCGTTGATGAGAGATATGTTCGCGAACGTAACCCAACTCCGGCAAGGAAAAGCGCATAAGGTCATTGCAATATGGCAGTAGTCGATCAATATCAACGCTGGCCAACTCAAGTATTGGCCCAGCAGGTTTTTTGCGGATACGGTTTAACATTGGGACGGCTTGTACGACGATTGCGATTAGCGACAAAAGACCGGCAATTTCTGCGCCGACTGCAACGCCCAATGCCAGAGTTGCCAGAACCGGGAGGGGCCAGAAGTGGTGAATCGCAAAAAGGCAAAGCAGTAAAGCGAAGCCGAAACCTGCACAAAAGAGGAAGAGAGCAATTGCCTTGTCGGCATTCACTTCGACGGAGGTCAGGGCCCTCTTGGGGCGACTAGAGTGGATTGCTTGTTGAACGATTTCGAAGGTAGCCCGGAGAGCATCCGGTGCAAGGAGTTTCGTTTTCGCGTCCATGGCTGTGCCTAATCGAGTGATAACCAATAATCGCTAATCAATCCGTCTGACGTGACGGAAGGTTGTGTCGCACGGGGTGAGTGCATAACGGCGTATTGACGACAAATTTGAGGCCGAGATGCGATGAAAACGTAATCGGCCGATCGCTCGCGCCAATCTTTTAGACAATCATAATCGTTGTTGTCACTGTCGAACTATTTCCCTATCAGCGAGCACAATTGCCTATCATATAATTGTGCTTGACGGAGCATGCTTCTCCCCCACCACCGTCGCTTCTCCTTCGTTCTCTTCTTGATCCCTTTGTGTTAGTTCCGTCATC
>NZ_JAAGPE010000323.1:0-9782 GCF_017104605.1 Burkholderia sp. Ac-20384
TGCGCGCGGCCGACCGGCCCGTGCTGCTGGTGCGGCACAGCGAGCCCGGCACGTCGGCGGCTGCGTGACGCACGCGGCAAGGCGCTGACGCTGGCGCACGGGCGGTCGCGGGCAGCGACGGTCTCGCGCATTCGCCGGAAGGCGGCGGGATGAAACGGAAACGCACGGCGCACCGCGTGTGAGCGCGGCTGTCCTTTCTGTCACATCGGCGGGGCGAGGGCGGCACGCCCGATGCATCCGATGGGCGCAATCGCGTGCCCGCGGTTGCATCCCGACACGCAGTTCTGGCAGCATCGACCGGTGTGCGCCTGTTCGCCGTGCGCATGGCCGCAGCGATCGACGCAGCAACATCCGGCGGCACGCGGTCGTGTTCGCGATTCGCGATGAGCGAAGCGAGGCCGTGCGCCGGGTGCCCGGTTCCTGACCTTACCGACGTCATCCGCCATGCCGATTTCCGCTACCGACCTGATTCGCCAGTTCGACCTGCAGCCGCATCCCGAAGGCGGCTATTTCCGCGAAACCTACCGTGCGACCGATTCCGTCGTGCGTCCGGCCGACGGCGCGCCACGCGCCGCGTCGACCGCGATCTACTACCTGTTGTGCGACGGCGCGTATTCGTCGTGGCACCGGATCCGTTCCGACGAAGTCTGGCATTTCTACGCGGGCGACCCGATCGAAGTGTGGGTCCTCGACGAGCGCGACGGGCTGACGATCCACCGGCTCGGCAACCCGCTCACGCATCCGGGCACCGTGTTCCAGGCAGTCGTGCGGGCTGGGAGCTGGTTCGGCGCGCGCTGCGCGTTGCCGGAGCATGTCGCGCTGGTCGGCTGCACGGTGGCGCCGGGCTTCGAGTTCGCGGAATTCGAACTGGCCGACGCAGCCGCGCTGGCTGCTGCGTTTCCCGACTACGCGGAACACGTCGTGCAGCTTGCCCAGCGTACCGACATGTGACTGTCACGGCGGTGCAACCAACGGCGCGAAGCCCGTGCCGATGGTGCGTGTTCCGCGCGGCCGCGGCCAAACCCGTTTAGAATGCCGTGATGCATCAGGTCGGCTGCGGGCGTGCCGCGGTGGCCGTTGCCCAGCCGTACCGACGGCCCCCGTCGTGCGGCTGCATGCCTTCCAGGAGCGCCGCCGTGTGGCACTTTCCCATCGCTATTCCATCGTCGCTCGGCCCATGGGCCGTGTTCGCGAGCGTGTTGATCACGCAGCTCGGCGTGCCGGTGCCGGCCGTGCCGATGCTGATTCTCGGCGGCACGATGGCGGCAATGGGGCAGGCGTCCTGGGTCAGCATGTTCGCGGCGGCGATCGGCGCGACGATGCTGGCCGATTCGCTGTGGTTCTTCATGGGCCGCACGCGCGGCCGGCGCCTGCTGAACGGCCTCGTGCGCTTCTCGCTGTCGCTCGACACCACGCTGCGTTTCGCACGTAACGTATTCGAAAGATACGGTGCGCCGCTGCTCGTGCTGTCCAAATTCCTGCCGGGCCTCGGCCTCGTGTCGGCGCCGCTGCTCGGCACGACCGCGATCGGCGTCGGCGTGTTCCTGTTCTGGGACCTGGCCGGCGCGTCGCTGTGGGCTGCGTTCTGGCTGGTCGGCGGCGCGGCCATTCACGACCAGATCGTCCAGTTCGTGCTGTGGGTGCGCGCGAGCGGCGGCACGATCCTCGACGCGTTCCTCGCGATTTTCATCACGTTCCTGCTGTACCGCTGGGTGCGTCGCGTGCAGTTCCGCCGCTATCTTGCGCAGGTGCGCATCTCGCCGCCGCAACTCGTCGAGATGATGACGTCGGACGAGCCGCCGCTGATCTTCGACGCGCGGCCGAAAGCGATTCGCGAGCGCGAACCGTACCGGATCGCCGGCGCGGTGCCGGTCGATCTCGATTCGCCGGACCTGCTCGATCCGGAGATGCTGAAGCGGCCGATCGTCGTCTATTGCGTGTGCCCGAATGAAGCGACCGCGAAGCGCCTGATCGCGAAAATGCAGCGCAAGAAGATGATCCACAATATCCGGGCGCTGAAGGGCGGCCTCGATGCGTGGGAGAAGCACGGTTATCCGGTCGAGCCGATGCCGGCCGATCTCGATGCGTCGCGTTATTTCGTGCGTCCGGATCACGGTGCGATCGAAGGCGAATATACGGTGCGTGCGACGCTGTCGAAGTGATGCCGGGAGGCTGTTCCTGACGAAAAGTGTCCAAAAATTGGACCGAATTGGGATACGTGACAGACCACAAAATGGCTATTGGCCTCAGACGTCTGTGCCTTTGCGCGGCAGACGTAACCAAACGCAAAGCGAAATCGAATCGCTAATCAGGCGTTCTCTTAGTTGTCTACTCCGAGCAGAAGTGAAGCTTGTCTGCGCAAGGATCCGGTATCGCTTCCGCCGGCGGCCATCGATCAAGGCTCTTGGCGCGCCCGCGACGCCTCATTGGGGCGTGAATCGAACATCGCGTGCCGACAACGTCGGCCCCCGTGGCCGTCGATGACGTTGTGCCGCCCAAGGCGACGGATGCGGACCGCGCACCCCGACAGCGTAACGAAGCATAACGACCAATGTGAAACGTTATTCGGGGCAATCAATCACGGCAGCAGGTAACGGGGGGGGCGTCGAAATTCGACATCGACGGGCCCTCGGTCGACCGATTGCGTTCGACGGAAAGCCTTTGCGCGGCTGCGGTATTTCCGATCGCGCCGATGCGCGACTTCCGATGACGGGGCCAGACGGTCGGCGTGCAACACTGAATGACAATCTCTGCATTTGAAATTGTCCGACGTCGCCCAAGCTCATGCATCGCAGCAGGTGATGTCGGTCGATGTCTGATGGTGTTGTCGATTTCTATAGCGATATCCGGAGACTGCCTGCCCGCACGAGATACATTGTGCCGTGCCAGTTCAGCAGTGCGCCAGAACGCTCGATTTTGCTTGTATGCAGCAAAGATAAAGCCATCATTCGATGCACCGATGCACACCGCGGAAATGATGCCGTTCACCGAGAGGAATTGCCCCATTCCAGCCTGAATTGGAAAATTCCCGCGGCCTCAAGGCGGTCGTAGCGAGATCCATCGACAAGACGTGCTGATCGTGATCCGCCACTGAAGAAACGGCGCCACTGTGATACGTGCGACAACACGATTCCCGATCGTGTGTGATGCATGTCGTGTCGGGTGTTCGTGATTGTTGAATGGTGAGTTATTTCGTTGCTTGACTTGATTTATCCCTATTTTATCGATCCGAATTGCGCTGCTCTCGTGTAATTCGATGTAATGGATCGGTGGTCTGCGGAGATGTATGTTGATTGTGCGTGAGATTTTGTGTGTCACGCCAAAGGCTTGAAAGGCTTGGGTTATGTGAAGGCCCAGCCGTGCCGATCATCATATTGTGCTCCGGAGAGTGAAAATGGCAAATTATCTAAAGTATGGCGACATCATTAGTTTCGCCAATGGATATGGCGGCAAGTGGGGCGGTGGCTTTCTCGGTACAGGGGGAAGATCGAATATTTCGGGCGCCCTCGACTCTGTTGGAACGTTTCAGTCCAATAGCCAGCCTTCCACCCAGTGGAGAATTCTATCGTTCCTGAATCAAAAGCCGTTGGGGCAGAATATTGTTGGCTGCGACAAGATTGTTCTTCAAAATATCGCAGATGGTGGTTTTTTGAAATTATTCAACAATAATCCTCAGCAAAATCAAAATTATGACGTAGCAACAAGTGAGCTGGGGAGTGAGCGGGCCGCTGCCTGGCACCTCTTGATTCGATCAAATCCAAACAATGATCCGAACCTTGTTGTCGAGGATCAAATCTATTTGTTGAATTCTTTCAATAATGGTATGGGTTTTCTGGATACCCGTGGTCAAGGTGGTGGATCTGGCTTTCTGTACGCCGTTTCGGCTTCGCTTCTCTTTGATCGGGAAGGTAGCGGCACCGGTGCGTGGCTGGTATCACGTGGCTGAGCTTTGATTTCTGCGCTCCATAATATCAAGAACTCCTGGGCGCACGTTAAACGCACCATCAGCGAATGGGATTTGCTTCCTTCGTACCGCAAGGGTGCGTGAGTGAAAAATCGGTTGGAATATCTTAATGGAAAACATCATGTCTACAGAATATTCGCAAGAGAATGACCGATCCCCTGGTGAAAGAATCAGTCCGACTAAAGATTGGGTGAATCTTGGAGGGGGAGTTAACAACCAGCAATTGACGCTAACGGCGCCAATCTATAGTGGCGGGAATATCTACGCTTTTGCGTGGGATGCGAATAATAGATTGAAGGTATGTACGATTAATTCTGATGGGAAGGGTGGAAAATGGAAGGGCATCGACTCGAATGTTCAAGCAAGCCCGGCTGCAGCTGTGGCGAGGGATTCAGGTGTGCTCGGCGTGCTTTGCAAAACGGGTGCTACGTCGATTGAGATTAACTATGTTGATCCGAGCAATGAGTTTTCTAATCATAAAAAGTCCCTTACCGACAACCTGACGAGCAAAATATATTTTAGTCACCAGGTAAAACTTATAAGAAATGCCAATGGGTCGCTCGAGGTGTTTGCGCTCGACAATGGCGGCAATATGTGGCACACAGTCGAAACCAACAATTCCAAGATTCCCGGGGAATGGGGGCCGTGGAAAACTATCGGCTCTGGCTTCAATGTCGGCGTAAGCGAATTCAAGGTGATTCCGTTAAATGGAGGGCAAGGGGTAGGGCCTTTCCAAGTTGTCGCGTTTGGGGCTGAAAGTAATCCAAGTGTTTATCAGGCAACCCAAGTCTCAGGGAGTCCCGGGATATATAACGCCTTTTCGGCGGTCGACGACAGTTCGAGTTTGAATTTTTCGGGTAGTCCCGCTGCTGTTTGGGGGGCGGTAGCGAATAATGCTATCTACGCAATTTATAACTCGATTGGCGTGGGGACAGCTAACCCGTTGACCACGGATGTTGGTAAGGGCTGGAATTCGCTCAGTCTCACGAACGATTACCCGGCGGCAGGGGACTCCATTGTACTGGCCGCCACGGGGGATGGTATTACACGTCTCGTCTGGATGGATGCTGGTTTGCAAGTCCATATGCTGTCGCGTGATTCCGGCAAGACAGATTACTGGGGCGGGGGCGACGAGCCGGTTGGGGGTAGCGGTCAGTCGTTTACGGGGGCAATTTCGGCCGTTGTTAATGATTTTAAGGTCGGGTTGTTTCAGACGGACGGATACAATAACCTTTGGTTCATCAACTTTCTGCCTACGTTAGGCAAGTAACGCCAAAGTGCTGTACGCAGTGAAAGCAGGGTGGCCGAGCGGAGCGAACCGATGACAACACGGCGTAGCCTGTTTGGTTGGTTCGGGAGCAGCGGTCGTGAGGTGGCGGGCGTCGCCCGCCACCGGAATAGCCGAAGCGGGTCAGTCAAATCTCGCAACGTCGATCGTTCACGGGAGTTTGACAAGCGCGAACGAGTCGGCGCGCTGCCTTCCTTCAGTTCTTTCTCGGCGGCACGCACCGTAACGTGTATAACAATACGGCCTCGGCATTGCCGAGCATCACGGACTGATAGGCGCGACCGTCGATGCGCATATGAAGTCGGCATCAGGCTTGCCATCTTCGTCAAGCGTTCCGTCGTTGGTTTCCTACCCTCCGTCAGCATGACCGCGCTATCGACTTTCAGCACGATAGTGCGCATGTCTTTCAGGAAAAGATCCGCTATATCGACTGCTATTTTCTTGGCCGGAGTCCAGGCTTGGATGCGTCACGATAACCGACAGAGGCGGTCGCGCGAATTCGGACGACCGGATAATGGGGGCGGTCGTTCAGCAGGAATGGCCGACACGGGTACGCCGCCGGGATGGGAACTGAAGAAATTTTGCGAAATGTTCTGCCATTGGCGACTTCACGCGACACGATTCCGACCGTTTGTCACCGGAGGTGGGGTGTGATTTCTTTCTGATGTCTTTCAAGTGCTTCGCCGACGCATCATTACGCGTGCCGTTCGATCGCGGGACGCCTCGCCACGAGTCATCGCGGTTCTGTAACTGCTCCCCATCCCTTTGCCTCTGCGAGAGTCTTAAAGGCGCGCTCGATGCCTGGGAAAAGCATGGCTACCCAGTCGAGCCGATGCCGGCGGATGTGGATGCGTCGCAGTATTGCGTGCGGCGCGAGCGTGGTGCGGCGAAAGGCGAATATACGGTGCGTGCGACGCTGTCCAAGTAAATGCGAGCAGCATCGCGCGCATTCGAATTCCACCGCCGGATTCACCCATAGCGATTTTTACGAAAATCGACTGGCGTGCAGCCGCTGATCCTCCCTATAATCCCGCCTGCATATTGCGTGCGCCTGATCGCGCACATTCGACGCGTGTTCGTTCGCGCCGAAAGCGATTGATCCCGTCGCCGTCCGTCACGCGCACAGCCGCGTCACACGGGCCGCGCGGGCGTATTCCGTGAAAGGCCCGATCCGTTTTCCGGATTGTTCCGGAAAATGCGGATAATCCGCGGCGATTCCTATCGAATTGACGCAGTATCCGTGTCATTTCTTATTTAGAAAATGACGGCGGAGATTATTTCGTTTTCGGCATGCCGGAGTCGGCATGAACGGTCGCGCATTGATATCGACAATGACGGCGGCCCCTTCGCGGCTGCCAGGAGACGGACTTGAATCAACCAGAAGACCAGTTGCACCGCGGGCTGGAAGAGCGGCACATCAACCTGATGGCGCTCGGCGCGACGATCGGCGTCGGCCTGTTCCTCGGCTCGGCCACCGCGATTCGCGTCGCCGGCCCGGCCATCCTGCTGACCTACCTGCTGGGCGGCATCGCGATTTTCCTGATCATGCGCGCCCTCGGCGAGATGGCGATCGCCAATCCGGTCGCCGGCGCGTTCAGCCGCTACGCACGCGACTACCTCGGGCCACTCGCCGGCTACCTGACGGGCTGGACCTACTGGTTCGTGTGGATCGTCACCTGCATGGCGGAAATCACGGCGGTCGGCGTGTACATGCACATGTGGTTCCCCGGCGTGCCGAACTGGATCTGGGCGCTCGCGGCACTCCTGGCGATGGGCTCGGTGAACTTTATCGCGGTCAAGCTGTACGGTGAATTCGAGTTCTGGTTCGCGCTGATCAAGATCGTCACGATCGTGCTGATGATCATCGGCGGCGGGTTGATGATCGCGTTCGGCATCGGCAATGGCGGTGTCGCGATCGGCCTGTCGAACCTGTGGGCGCACGGCGGCTTCATGCCGAACGGCATCAACGGCGTGATCGCCGCGTTGCCGATCGTGATGTTCGCGTATCTCGGCGTCGAGATGCTCGGCCTCACCGCGGGCGAAGCGCGCAACCCGGAGAAGTCGCTGACGAAGGCCGTGAACTCGGTGTTCTGGCGCGTGCTGATTTTCTACATCGGCGCGCTGTTCGTGATCATGTCGCTGTATCCGTGGGACCAGATCGGCACGCAGGGCAGCCCGTTCGTGATGACGTTCTCGCGGCTCGGCATCCCGGCCGCCGCCGGCATCATCAACTTCGTCGTGCTGACCGCGGCGCTGTCGTCGTGCAACAGCGGCCTGTTCAGCACCGCGCGGATGCTCTACAACCTCGCGCAGCAGGGCCAGGCACCGAGCAAGCTCGGCAAGGTCAATCGCAACGGTGTGCCGGTGTACGGCGTGATCGTGTCGGTCGCGCTGCTGCTGATCGGCGTGCTGCTCAACTATCTCGCGCCGCAGCACGTGTTCACGTGGCTCACGTCGGTGTCGACGTTCGGTGCGATCTGGACGTGGTGCGTGATCCTGATCGCGCAGATGCGCTTTCGCCGCACGCTGTCGGCCGACAAGATTGCGCGCCTGCCGATCCGCGTGCCGTTCTATCCGCTCGGCTCGTTCGTCGCGCTCGGTTTTCTCGTGCTGGTCGTCGTGCTGATGGCGTTCACGCCCGACACGCGCGTCGCGCTCGTGATCGGGCCGGTATGGATCGTGCTGCTCGGCATCACGTATGCGCTGTTCTACGCGAACCGTCCGGCGGCATCGATGCCGACGAAATCGTAAGCGCCAAGGGCAGGGCCCGCGCGACGCTTGATCGCGATCATGCACGCGCGGGCCGGACGACCTATGCTGAACGAATCGATTGTCCGCGCTTCGCGTGGCAACCCGTCGATTTCAGTGACCACCGCGACCGCGGCGGCTGTCCGGCCGCCGTGCGCCGCTTCCGCGCGAAGCTCCCGTCGTCGTTCCGCGACGACGCGCACGCACGGAGGCCTTCGCCATGCAGCCTGCCCAGCCCATCCCGACACTTGCGCGGATCGCGCTGGCCGTCGATCCGACGCCCGAATCGCTGTCCGCCGCACGCTATGCGCGCACGCTGCTGCGTCCCGGCATGCGATTGCGGATCGTCTGCGCCATCGACAACCCGCGCCTCGTCTTGCCCGACATCCCGCGCATCGACGCACTGCTGACGTCCGCGCGCGAGGACCTGATGCGCGAGGCGCAAGCCATCAACGAACGGATCGCGACGTTGTTCGCCGACAGCGGCATCGAGGTCGAGCAGGCCATCGTCGATACGTCGGTGACGGGCGGCTCCGTAGCCGATGCATTGGTGAGCGATACGTCGGCATGGAACGCGGACGTGCTGATGGTCGGCGCGAATCCGCATCGCGGGCTGCTGCGGCTCGTCGAAGGCGCGATGTCGGACACGCTGACGACACGCGCGCGCTGCGCGCTGCTGATCGTGCCGGCCGCCTATGCACGGCCATCCGACGGCGGCCTTCAGCGCTTGATGTTCGCGGTCGACGGCAGCGAGCCGTCGCTGCACGCGGTGCGCGTCGGGCTCGGCTTCGCGGCGCCGACGGCGCTGCTGTACGCGGCCTACGTGATCGATCGCGCGGTTCGTCTGACGGATATCGTGCCGGTGCGCGCACTCGAGGATGCGTATCGCGCGGAGGGCGAGGACGCGCTCGCGAAGATCGGCCCGCTGTTCCATGCGACCGGGAACCCGACCAAGCGCAGTGTCGTCGAAACCCGCCCGACCAGCGACGACGTGGCCCATGCATTGATGCGCGACGCCGTGCACTGGCGTGCCGAACTGCTGGTGGTCGGCACGCATGGCCGGCGCGGCATCGCTGCCTGGCTGATCGGCAGCGTCGCGCGTCGCGTTGCGCATCTCGCGCAGGTGCCCGTGCTGCTCGTGCGCGGTGCCGAATAAATCGCGCGGCGTCGCGATCGAAGCGCGCTTGGGTTGACCTGTATCAGAAACGGCGCGCCTCGCGCGTGAGACATTGACGGAACATCCGGCAACGCAGCCGGTCTGTCGTACAGGGTCCGCGCAGCCACGCAGCCACACGCGTGCAAAAGGCTGCGATCGACGGTGCATTCACGGCCGTCATATCAATTTCCGGAGCCGCAACGTGCGATGCACGGTGCGTCATCCGACCAAGAACTCTCTGGCACGAGGGTAGGCAGCTCCGGTTGCCTTGGAGGACGGGCGGGGTGCAAAGCACCCCGTCCGCTTTCCGCGTTCGTGTTGTCGTTGGCCCCGTCTGGATTGCTTTCCCCGCAGGAATCGTTGTCATTGCGGCCGTGTCGAACGGCGCGTCATGATGCGTGATGGCGCACGGTGGCGCCGATGCGGATCGGTGATGGTCGCGGCATGCGCGCTGCTGCCGTACCGGCACGGCGTGCGGCAGGCGCTACCGGCGCTGCCGGCGTTGCGTGGTACACGGCTGTTGCACGGCCCCCGAGCCGTGCAACGGCTGCTTGCACGCTCAGGGGGTGCGAAGCATCGCGCGCAGGTCGTGCCGCCGGCCTGCGCCACGGCGCACCCGCGGGCGC
>NZ_JAAGPE010000324.1:0-9630 GCF_017104605.1 Burkholderia sp. Ac-20384
CTGCCGTTATTGCCCGCCGTTGTTGCTCGATGCTGCCGTCACCTGCTCGAGCGCGGCGACGAACGCGCGCTTTAGCGGGCTGTCGAGGTCGGTCCAGGCGAGGCCGATGCCCGTTCGGTGGCCGGCCGAACGCGCTGTGAATCCGCAAATCGCCGCCACTTTGCCGGACAAACCCGTACACGCTGCTGAGGCCGAGCCCGCTACCTTCGCCTGCGGCCTTGGTCGTGAAAAACGGCTCGATCACCTTGTCGAGCAGCACGGACGCGATGCCGCACCCGGTATCCGTCACGCTCAGCACGATCGTCGCCGGGTCGCCCGTTGCATCGGACGCCGGCTCGCGATGCGCGGACAGCGTGAGCGTCCCGCCGTCCGGCATCGCCGCCGCGCTGTTGAGCGTCAGGTTGAGCACCGCGTTCTCGAGCTGACCGCGGTCGACGTTCACCCACATCGTGTCGGCAGCCGGCTCCAGCACGACGGTCACGCGCTGCCCCGCCGAATATTCGACGAGGTCGAGCATTTCCGCGAGCATCGCCCGCACCGACACGCGCTCGGCCTGCAGCGGCTGACGCCGCGCGAACGCGAGCAGCCGCCGCGTGAGCCGCGACGCGCGCTCGGCCGCGTGACGCGCGCGTTCGGCCATCGTCTGCGTGTCGCGCTGCCCGTCGAGTCGCGGCAGCAACAATTCGAGGTTGCCCAGAATCGGGACGAGAAAATTGTTGAAATCGTGCGCGACCCCGCCCGTCAGCTGGCCGAGCACCTCCATCTTCTGCGCCTGACGCAGTTCTGCCTCGACCGCGCGGCGGCTCGTCAGGTCCCGGCATACCGATACCCAGCCGCCGTCCGGCAACGGCTGACAGTGGAATTCGAGCGTGCGCCGGTCGCTCAGGTGCAACTCGGCGGACGCGGCGACGCGCACGCCGTCCGACGTGTGCGTCGCGGTCTCGGTCGAGACCTGGTGCCACCGGGCGGGGCGGGCCAGCGCTTCGCGCAGGGCAACGAGCGGCAGGCCCGCCCGCAACGCGGACGCGTCGATGCCGAGCAGCTTCGCGAACGTCGGGTTCCACGCGACCAGGCCGCCTTGCGTGTCGTGCACGGAGACGCCGTCGTTCATCGAGTTGAGCACCGATTCCTGCAGGCGGCGCTGGGCTTCGAGCCCCTGGGTCAGTTGCTCCTTCTCGATCAGGTTGGTGCGAAACACCTCGAACGCGCGCGCCAGCTCGCCAATTTCGTCCGGCCGGTGCATCGACGGCATCGCGTCCGACGTGATGCCCTTCGCGAGGCGCGTCATCACGCGCGTCATTGCCTGCAGCTTGTGCAGGATGCGGCTGACGTACGCCACGCCGAGCAACGCCACCCCGACGCCGGCGACAGCCAGCAGCAGCAGGCCTGACTGGCTCGACACCGCGACCTTGCGCACCTTGTCGCTGCGCTCGCTCGCGATCTGACGCAAGCGCTCGACGTAGCGCGCGGACTTGCCGCTGAGGTGATCGGCGTGACCGCGCAACAGCGTGACGAGATAGCTCGTCTGCGCTTCGCTCGACAGAAACTCCCGACGCACCGCGAACACGTTGCGCGCGGCGCCGTCGAGCCGCTGCAACGTCTCGGCGAGCGCCCGCTGGCTGCGATCCTCGCCGCGCTCTCGCACCCGCAGCCACAGCGCCTCGTTGTCGCTCTCCGCGCTGCCGAGCTCCGCCGCGTTCGTCGCCTGCAATGCGCCGGTCGTGCGCGCCCAGATTTCCAGCAGCGTCGGCGCTTGCCGGGCGATCAACCCTTTCTGGCGCGCGATGCTGTCGCCGATGCCGTCGGTCGCGGCACGCAGTTCGCTCAGTTCCGCCTTGAGCTGCTGCTGCCGGCCCGATACGAGCAGCAGCCGCGCCAGATCCTGGTCGATCGCATCCAGATCGTCGATCACCGCGAGCCGGTCGCCCGCCTTCTCGGCCGTACCCGTCGGCTTGCCGAAGCCAGGCGACAGTCGCCGGATGTCGCCGAGCAGCCCGTGCAGCAGTTCGGAATCGCTGTGCAGCAGGTCCGGCGAATCGGTCGACATCATGCTCGGCGCGACCGCGGCGAGTTGCGCGACCTTGTCGGACAGCTCGAGCGCACGCGCGATCTCCGGCACGACGTTCGCCTCGTATTCGTCGAGCGCGTTCTGGTTCGCGCGCATGCCGAGCACGCCGACCACCACGACCGCCAGCGTGATGCCGAACAGCACGAGGAACGTCACGATCAGCTTGGCCCGTACGCTCCACGACGGCAACGGGATAGGGTTCATGCGCATCGCGTCACACGCGCACGACCGGCACCGAAAACACGTAGCCGGCACCGCGCTGCGTGCGGATATAGGTCGGGTGCTCGGGGTTCGGTTCGATCTTGCGGCGCAGGCGCAGGATCAGCACGTCGATCGTGCGATCGTAGACGTCGATGTCGACGCCGAAGCCGCGCGTGCGCTCCAGCAGCTGTTCGCGAGACCAGACACGCGACGGTTGCTGCACCATCGCCGCCAGCAGCTCGAACTCGCCCTGCGTGAGCGGACACGGATTGCCGCCGTGCGTCAGCGTTCGTGCGGCGCAGTCGAGCGTCCAGCCGTCGAAGCAGAAGCGCGGGCCACCGCCGTTCGGAGCGGGACGCGGCATCGACAGCTCGGTCGTGCGGCGCAGCTGCGCGCGCACGCGCGCGATCAGCTCGCGCCCGGACACCGGCTTCGTGATGAAATCGTCCGCTGCGGTTTCGAGGCCGAGCACACGGTCCGTCTCGTCGCCCAGCCCGCTGATCATGATGATCGAAACGTCGGACCGGCGCCGCAGCTCGCGCGCCACCGTCAGGCCATCCTCACCGCGCAGCTTCAGGTCGAGAATGACGAGCGCGTGCGGCGCGGCGGCCAGTTGCTGCTGCATCATCGCGGCGCTGTCGGCCGTCGATACGTCGAACCCGGCCTCTTCCAACACCCCCCTTAGCCAGGCGCGCACATCTGGATCGTCGTCCAGCACCAGGACCCGATGTTTTTCTGACATGCGTGTTCTCCTCCATGCCGGCCGCGCTCGGAACGCGCAGCCGTGCCGGATGCGAATGTTGGCTGAAGCCGCCCAACTCTGGCAAGTACCGTCGGATGCATGCCGGAGAGGAGAGCCGCACGCCGGTGCGCGGAACCGGGCGCGCACAAATGAACGGGCGCGCGATTTTAACGCTGCAAAAAATCCGGCGGATACCCGTCGGCACCGGTGAATACCCTGCACGACGAGCCGCTGCGACACGCCCCCGCATTGCCAATGCACGGTTACGACTGCCTGCGTCGCACGCGGCATTGCCGCGCCGCTCGCATGTTTGCCGTCATGCGGCCTGCCCGCATTCCGTCGTCACGTCCGGAACGCCGCGATACCGGCCCGGCCTGACGCTCCCCGCTCCTCGACCGCTTGTCCTCGACCGCCGCCTGCATGGGCCCGCGCGGCTTTCCGGTGACCCATTCCACAGATACGCCGAATGTGCGCGCGCAACAATGGCGATGCCTCGCGCCCGGCGCCCTGCGGGACACTCGCCTCCCGCACGGCACCGGGCGCGACGGTCTTCGAAAACCACATCTCACGAGGACATACCATGCAACTCCAATCCCATCCCGCGTGCCGCCCGTTTTATGAAGCCGGCGAACTCACGCAACTGACAGCCTTTTATGAAGAGGGACGTAATGTCATGTGGATGATGCTGCGATCGGAGCCGCGGCCGTGCTTCAACCAGCAACTCGTTACCGACATCATCCATCTCGCACGCGTTGCACGCGACTCGGGCCTGCCGTTCGACTTCTGGGTGACGGGCTCGCTCGTCCCCGAGCTGTTCAACGTCGGCGGCGACCTGAGCTTTTTCGTCGACGCGATCCGCAGCGGCAAGCGTGACCTGCTGATGGCCTATGCGCGCTCGTGCATCGACGGCGTGTACGAGATCTACACGGGCTTCGGCACCGGGGCGATCTCGATCGCGATGGTCGAGGGCAGCGCGCTCGGCGGTGGTTTCGAGGCCGCGCTCGCGCATCACTACATGCTCGCGCAGAAGGGCGTGAAGCTCGGGTTCCCCGAGATCGCGTTCAATCTGTTCCCGGGCATGGGCGGCTATTCGCTCGTCGCGCGCAAGGCCGATCGGGGCGTTGCGGAGCAACTGATCTCGACCGGTGAAGCGCACGCAGCCGAGTGGTACGAGGATCGCGGCCTGGTCGACCAGACGTTCGACGCGGGCGATGCGTATCTCGCGACGCGCACCTTCATCGACGTGATGAAGCCGAAGCTGAACGGCGTGCGCGCGATGCTGCGCGCGCGCGAGCGGGTGTTCCAGCTCACGCGCTCCGAGCTGATGGACATCACGGAAGCGTGGGTGCATGCGGCGTTCACGATCGAGCCGAAGGATCTCGCGTATATGGAACGCCTCGTGATGCTGCAGAACCGGCGCGTGTCGAAGCTGCGCACGGTGTAATGCGGCGGGCGCCGCCGCTGGCCGACGGCGCCCGTTCGTGAACGAAGCTCAGGCGATCAGCCTGAGCTTTCTCGTCTCCGCGAGCCACGCCTCGAACGCCTGTGCCGGCATCGGGCGGGCGTAGTAGTAGCCCTGCGCATGATCGACGTCGAGTTGCTTGAGGAATTCGGCTTCCGCATGCGTTTCGACGCCTTCGGCGACCACCGCGAAATTCAGCGCCTTCGCGAGCGACACGACCGAGCGCACCAGCGCCTGCGAGCGCGGATTGCGGTCGATGGCCGTAATGAACGTGCGATCGAGCTTGATCGCGTCGAGCGGCAGGCGCGACAACTGCGACAGCGACGAATAGCCGGTGCCGAAATCGTCGAGATGGATCTCCGCGCCAAGCTGGCGGAACTGCCGCATCAGCCCGTTGGCGGCATCCTCGTCCTCGATGAAGCAGCTCTCGGTCAGCTCGATGTCAAGCAGGCCGGGCTTGAGCCCCGCCGCGTCGAGGATCGACGCCATCTGGTGCACGATGTTCATGTCCTGCAACTGCCGCGCGGACACGTTCACCGCGATCCGGATGCCGAGCCCCTTCGCCTTCCATGCGGCGGCCTGCGCAGCCGCGGTACGCATCACCCAGCGCCCGAGCGGCGCGATCAGGCCCGACTCCTCCGCGAAGCGGATGAACTCGACCGGCGCGACGAGCCCGCGATCGGGCGACTGCCAGCGGACCAGCGCCTCGACCCCGTGCACGTCGCCGGTCGCGATATCGACGACCGGCTGGTAGTGCAGCACGAACTGCTCCTCTTCGAGCGCCTTGCGCAGGTTCGTGTCGAGCCACATGTACTTCGCGACCTTCTGGTTCATCTCCAGCGAGAACACGCGATACGTATGCTTGCCCTCTTCCTTCGCGACGTACATGGCCGTATCGGCGCTGCGGATCAGCGTCTCGAGCGAATCGCCGTGCTGCGGATGCATCGCGATGCCGATCGAGCAGCTCGTGTAGACCTCCATCAGCCCGAGATGAATCGGCGTGCGCAGCCGTTCGAGAATGATCTGCGCGGTCGCTTCGAGCAGCGGCCGCGTGCCGTGCTCGAACAGCACGAGGAATTCGTCGCCGCCGAGCCGCGCGAGCGTCGCGCCGGACGGCAGGCAGCCGCTGATGATCGCCGACACGTCCTGCAGCAGCCGGTCGCCGGTGATGTGCCCGTAGTGATCGTTGACGCGCTTGAAGTTGTCGAGATCGAGGAACAGGATGCCGACCTGCCCGCGCGTCGCGGCCGTCTCGGCCGCGATCGCCGCGTGGATGCGCTCGCTGATCGCATGGCGGTTCGGCAGGCCGGTCAGCACGTCGGTGTTCGCGAGTTCGGTGAGCCGCTGCTGCGCGCTGCGCTCCTCGGTAATGTCGATGCCCGAGCAGATCAGGAACTGCTCTTCGACGCCGCTGCCGCTCTGCACGAACTTGTTGCGGAACTGGAACAGCCGCGGCCCGTTGACCGTGTTGATGTAGCGCTCGACCGCGAACGAGTGGTTGCTCGCAAAAAAGCCCGTGATGTTGCTGCGCGACTGCGCGCCCTGCTCGGGGGTCATGAACAGCTCGAACGCACTGCGGCCGATCACGTCGACCTCGCGCTTGCCCGTCACTTCCTCGCACAGGCGGTTGAAGCGCTGCACCATCCCGTTGCGGTCGAGAATCACCACGAGCGAATTCACTTCGGACACGACCTGCTCGGCGAACGCGAGCCCGTTCGCGAGATCGCCCGCGACGGACTCGGCATCGGAATAGGCGGACGCCGTGCCGGCCCAGTTGGTCGTGTCGACCTTTCGGCCGACGAGATGGAGGCGAACCGGTTCGCCGTACAGCGTGATGTCGAGCACGAGGTGCGACGTGACACCGGTCAGCGCGCGAATGTGCGCGGCCTGTTCGCCCGTCAGCGCGACGGCAACATTGGTCAGGCCGCGGACGGCCGCCAGTTCGAGTGCATTGCTGTCGCTGCCGAGACGCCAGCAGGGGCTGCGCGTACCGACGTGCGCCTCGAGCACCGCGCTATCGTTTTCGTCATCCATGGAGACGCCCCGATCCAGAAAAAACGCACAGTGTAGACGGAGGCGAGCCGGCCGACCGCCGTTCCGGGCCGCGCGTCGTGCGCGCCCGGCAAGGCGACCGTGATTGCCGTGATGATGGGCCTCGTCCCGTACTTGTTTCCCGCTAATGCGACCCGGCGTTCGCGCGTCATGCGCGCAGGTGCTGCCTAACGAATGATGAGAGCCATCTTATCAAATGACGATCAGGATTGGCACTCACATTTAGAGCAGAGTGTCAAGGAATTGGGACTCGATTGGCAAGCCGGATTTTTCATGATTGGCAGCTCGCTCAATTGCGGCTGCGGCGGTGCGCAACGGGTTCGGCGAATCGGGCTGAGCGCCCCGCCAGGCGGGCATTTGCGGCTGATTCCGGCAATCGCGGAAAGCACTGTGACAAGACCTTGACGACAGGGTCGGATCGCCGTCTGGCGACCCGACTTTCCGTCGAATTTGATTCTTTTTGTGCGTTAATGCGCGACTTTATTCCACAGTCCGTTGCAATGCCGTTCGAGCACCGGCGTGGGGCGCCGGTGCCGGTTGCACGGCTCAGCCCGCCGCGCCGTATCCGCCGCCGCCCGGCGTTTCGACGACGAACACGTCGCCCGGCGTCATCTGCGCGCGGCCGATATGGTCGAGCGCCTCGACCGTGCCGTCCGCGCGCTCGATCGTGTTGCGGCCGAGCGCGCCGGCCTCGCCGCCCGCCGCGCCGAACGGCGCGTGGATCCGGTTGTTCGACAGGATCGACGCGGTCATCGGCTCCAGGAAGCGGATCCGCCGCACCGCGCCGTCGCCGCCGCGCCAGCGCCCGCCGCCGCCCGATCCGGCGCGGATCCGGTGCGAGTCGAGCCGCACCGGGTAGCGCCATTCGAGCACCTCCGGATCGGTGAGCCGCGAGTTGGTCATGTGCGTCTGCACCGCGCCGACACCCGCGAAACCGTCGCCGGCGCCACTGCCGCCCGCAATCGTCTCGTAGTACTGGTAGCGATCGTTACCGAATGTGAAGTTATTCATCGTTCCCTGGCTCGACGCGACGCAGCCGAGCGCGCCGTACAGCGCGTTGGTGATGGCCGACGACGTCTCGACGTTGCCCGACACGACCGCCGCCGGATACTCGGGATTCAGCATCGAGCGGGCGGGCACGATCACCGTGAGCGGCTTCAGGCAGCCGGCGTTCAGCGGGATGTCGTCGCCGACCAGCGTGCGGAACACGTACAGCACGGCCGCCATGCAGACGGCCTTCGGCGCGTTGAAGTTGTTGCCGAGCTGCGCGGACGTGCCCGTGAAGTCGATCTCCGCGCGCCGCGCCGCCCGGTCGACGCGGATCGCGACGCGGATCTCCGCGCCGTTGTCGAGCGGGTAGCGATACGCGCCGTCCTGCAGCGCGCCGATCACGCGCCGCACGGCCTCTTCCGCGTTGTCCTGCACGTACCCCATGAACGCGAGCACGACGTCGCGGCCGAACTGCGCGACCATCCGGCGCAGCTCGTCGACACCCTTCTGGTTCGCGGCGACCTGCGCGCGCAGGTCGGCCATGTTCTGCTCGACGTTGCGCGCCGGATAGCGGCCCGACGCGAGCAGCGCGCGGGTCTCCGCATCGCGCAGCGTGCCGGCCGACACCAGCTGCCAGTTGTCGATCAGCACGCCCTCCTCGTCGATGTGGGTCGAATCGGGCGGCATCGAGCCCGGCGTCGTGCCGCCGATGTCCGCGTGGTGGCCGCGCGAGCCGACGTAGAACAGCGGGGCGTCCGAGCCGTCCGCGAACACCGGCGTGATGACCGTCACGTCCGGCAGGTGCGTGCCGCCGTGATACGGGTCGTTCAGCATGAACACGTCGCCGTCACGCATGCGGCCGCGGTTGCGCTCGATCACCGTGCGGATGCTCTCGCCCATCGAGCCGAGGTGCACGGGCATGTGCGGCGCGTTCGCGATCAGGTTGCCGTCGCCGTCGAAGATCGCGCACGAGAAGTCGAGGCGCTCCTTGATGTTCACCGAGTACGCGGTGTTCTGCAGCCGCAGCCCCATCTGCTCGGCAATCGACATGAACAGGTTGTTGAAGATCTCGAGCCGCACCGGGTCGGCGTCGGTGCCGAGCGAGCGGCGCGTCGGCAGCGGCGTGGTGCGCGTCAGCACGAGGTTGCCCTGCGCGGTCATCTCGGCGCGCCAGCCGGGTTCGACGACGGTCGTGCCGTTCTTCTCCGCGACGATCGCCGGGCCGTCGATCGCGTCGCCGGCCAGCAGCGTGTCGCGCACGTAGAGCGCCGCGTCGTGCCATTGGCCACCGGAATAGAAGCGCACCGCGGAATGGGCGCGCAGCGCGGCATCGTCGCCGTTGCCTGCGTTGCGCGGCGCCAGCGGCGCGATTTCCACCGGCGCGTCCGAGCGGCCGATCGCCTCGACCGACGCGAGTTCGGCAACGAGCGGCGTGCCCGGCATCAGGAACGCGTAGCGCTGCCGGTATGCGGCCTCGAACGCCTGCTGCATCTCGGCGACGCTGCCCGCCGGCACGTCGAGCGCCGAATCGGTGCCCTGGTAGCGCAGGTGCACACGGCGCTCGGTCGCGATCCGCACCGGCGGCACGCCCTGTTCGAGCAGCGCGCCGACGGCCTCGTCAGCCAGCCGGTCGAGCGCCGCATTCAGCGCCGGCAGCGAATCGTCCGACAACACGGCCTCGACCGCGCGCTCGCGCATCGCGGTCTGGTCGGCGAGGCCCATCCCGTACGCGGACAGCACGCCCGCGAGCGGATGCGCGAACACCTGCGTCATCCCGAGCGCGTCGGCCACGCCGCACGCGTGCTGGCCGCCCGCGCCGCCGAACGTCGTCAGCACGTAGCGCGACACGTCGTGGCCGCGCTGCACGGAAATCTTCTTGATCGCGTTCGCCATGCTGCCGATCGCGATTTCCAGGAAACCTTCGGCGAGCGCCTCGGGCGTCTCGCGCCGCCCGGTGGCCGTGTGGATCTCGTCGGCGAGCGCCGCGAACTTCGCGACCACGCCGTCGCGGTCGAGCGGTTCGTCCGCGTGCGGGCCGAATACACGCGGGAAATGATCGGGCTGGATCTTGCCGAGCATCACGTTGCAGTCGGTCACCGTCAGCGGGCCGCCGCG
>NZ_JAAGPE010000325.1:0-9511 GCF_017104605.1 Burkholderia sp. Ac-20384
GCCAGGTGCCGCGCCCGCCGGGCGGCGGCAACGTGCCGCTGCGCGCCGGGTCGATCCGCGCCGACGTCGCGCGCTACAACGAGGAGCGCGGCGGACGCCCGATGCCGCCGCCCCGCTCGCAGGAAGAGCCTGCACACTCGCCGTTTTTCTCCCCGTTCTACCGAAACTGAGCGCCCGCGCGTTCGTCCCTCCGCCGGCTGATGCGAATTCGCCACAGTCGCGCACAGATTTCCGCTGATTTTCCCGTCGCATTGCGCTATCTTTCGCGCCCGGCTCGCGTGTGCCACGCTGCCGTCCCGCCGCGCGACCGCGTTCACGCCGGGCCGCCGGCGGGTACCCGGCCATGTATCAATTCCGCGAAGTTAATGCTGCCGCTATACCAGCAATAAGTGTGCGCAATTTTGACCGGACGAATGATCCGTAAAGATGGCTGCGCCCCATACGACGCAAGCACTCGGCTCCAAAAAACAACGCTCGCGCCACTTATCGACAATTCGACAAAATCTGGAGATCCAATGAAAGCATTCGCTCGCCGTGCGTCGCGCACGTCCGTCAAGCTGATCGCCGCGGCTGCCTGCGTGGCGGCTACCGCTCCCGTCCATGCACAGTCGAGCGTGTCGCTCTACGGTCAGGTCGACGAATGGGTCGGCGCAACCAAGTTCCCGGGCGGAGACCGCGCGTGGAACGTGAGCGGCGGCGGGATGTCGACGTCGTACTGGGGTTTGCACGGCGCCGAGGATCTCGGCAACGGCTACAAGGCGATCTTCACGCTGGAAAGCTTCTTCCGCGCGCAGAACGGCCAGTTCGGCCGCTTCCAGGGTGATACGTTCTTCGCACGCAACGCATACGTCGGCATCGATTCGCCGTACGGCACGGTGACGGCCGGCCGCCTGACGACGCACCTGTTCCTGTCGACGATCCTGTTCAACCCGTTCTACGACTCGTACACCTTCTCGCCGATGGTGTACCACGTGTTCCTCGGCCTCGGCACGTTCCCGACCTACCCGAGCGACCAGGGTGCCGTCGGCGATTCGGGCTGGAACAACGCGCTGTCGTACACGTCGCCGTCGTTCGGTGGCCTGAATTTCGGCGCGATGTACGCGCTCGGCAACCAGGCCGGCGACAACGGCTCGAAGAAGTGGAGCGCGCAGTTCAACTATGCGAACGGCCCGTTCGCGGCGACCGCGGTCTACCAGTACGTGAACTTCAACAACGGCCCGCGCGACCTGAGCGCGCTGGTGGCCGGCATGAAGAGCCAGGGCATCGCGCAAGTCGGCGCGACCTACGACCTGAAGTACGTGAAGCTGTTCGGCCAGTACATGTATACGAAGAATGACCAGGTCGCGGGCAGCTGGCACGTGAATACCGCGCAGGGCGGCGTGTCGGTGCCGCTCGGCGTCGGCAACGCGATGGCGTCGTACGCGTACTCGCGCGATTCGGGCGGCCTCGACCAGACGCGCCAGACCTGGGCCGTCGGCTACGACTATCCGCTGTCCAAGCGCACGGACGTCTACGCTGCGTACATGAACGACCACATCAGCGGCCTGTCGACCGGCAACACGTTCGGCGCCGGCATCCGCGCGAAGTTCTGACGCGCACGCACGACCGCTGCGCCGGACGCGCGTGAAAAGCGCGTCCGAACTACATGTTTTCCCGCCCAAACGGCGCCGCGACCCCGCGGCGCCGTTTTGCCTTTCTTGACCTTTCTGTTTCCCGGCCTTTGTTACCCTATCTCGTAATTGGACCATTCCCCCGTCATTACGAGCTAGTTCGATGGATACCCTCGTCAGCATGAATGTGTTTCGCTACGTCGTCGAAGTGGGCAGCTTCGTCGGCGCGGCCGAGCGCATGCAGATGTCGGCTGCGATGGCGAGCAAGCACGTGATGCATCTCGAGCAGCAGCTCGGTGCGCGGCTGCTGCATCGCACGACACGACGCGTCGCCCCTACCGAGGCTGGACGCGAATACTATGAGCGCCTCGTGCAGGCGCTGTCTGAACTCGACGAAGCCGGGCAGGCCGTCGGCGCCGCGAGCGTGGTGCCGCAAGGCAGGCTGCGCGTCACGTCGCTATCGGCATTCGGGCTGCGGCACGTGATGCAGGCCGTCACCGATTATGCGGGCCGGTTCCCGGACGTGACCGTCGACATGACGCTGTCCGATCGCGTGGTCGACCTGATCGAGGAAGGCTACGACGTCGCGGTGCGTGCGGCGCCGAACGGATTGAAATCGTCGTCGCTGGTCGCGCGGCAGATCGCGACCGCGCACATCCTGCTGGTCGCGTCGCCCGAGTATCTCGAGAAGCACGGCACGCCCGCGACGATCGCCGATCTCGCGCACCACAACTACCTGCGGCGTGATTCGAATTCGACGATGCTCGACTCGCTGGTGATCGATGCGGCCGCCGCGTCGCGCGTGAACCTCAACGGCAACCTGATCGTCAATCATCTCGAAGGGCTGCGTGCGGCTGTGCTCGCGGGCGCGGGCATCGCGCTGCTCGGCACCGAGGTGGTCGGCGACGACATCGAGTCCGGCCGGCTCGTGCCGGTGCTGCTCGATGCGGTGCCGCCGCACGAAGCGCCGATCTATGCGGTCTACGCGAGCCGTCGTCACGTGTCCGCGAAGGTGCGTTCGTTCGTCGATTTCCTGGCGGCGCGTTTCGAAGGGCAGTCGCTGTGCCCGTCGATCGAATCGCGCCTGCGCGTGCTGCCGATCACGCGGATGAAGCGCGCGGTCTGAGCCGTCTTTCCCGCGGTAGCGGGGCAATAAAAAAGCGCGAACCGCAGCGGTTCGCGCTTTTTGTTTGGTCCGACGGAATGCGTGCCGGCGGCGGCCGCGATGGCCGCCGCATTCGTCAGCGCGGAATGCCGAGCCGCGCCTTCGCGTCGTCGTACTCGCGCTTCAGGCGCTCGACGAGCGCGCCGACGCTCGGCAGGTCGTCCATCAGGCCGACGCCCTGGCCGGCACCCCAGATGTCCTTCCACGCCTTCGTCTTGTCGCCGCCGAAATTCATCTTCGTCTTGTCGGATTCCGGCAGTGCCTCCGGATCGAGGCCGGCCTTCTCGATGCTCTCGCGGATGTAGTTGCCGTGCACGCCCGTGAAGAGGTTCGTGTAGATGATGTCCGACGATTTCGCGTTCACGATCGCGTGCTTGTAGTCGTCGATCGCGTGCGCTTCCTGCGTCGCGATGAAGCGCGTGCCCATGTACGCGAAGTCGGCGCCCATCGCCTGCGCCGCGAGGATCGAGCCGCCGTTCGCGATCGCGCCGGACAGCACGATCGGGCCGTCGAAGATCTTGCGGACTTCGCCGACGAGCGCGAACGGCGACGTCGTGCCCGCATGGCCGCCTGCGCCGGCCGCGACGAGGATCAGCCCGTCGACACCGGCTTCGAGCGCCTTCTGCGCGTGACGCAGGTTGATCACGTCGTGCAGCACGATGCCGCCGTAGCTGTGCACCGCGTCGACGATCTCGCGCGCCGGTGCGCGCAGGCTCGTGATGAAGATCGGCACCTTGTGCTCGACGCACACGCGCACATCGTGCTCGAGCCGCGCATTCGACTGATGGACGATCTGGTTGACCGCGATCGGGCCGATCACCGCGTCGGGATTTTTTGCCTGGTGGTCGGTGAGTTCGGACTGGATCTGCGTGAGCCACTCGTCGAGCAGTTCGGCCGGACGGGCGTTGAGTGCGGGGAACGAACCGACGATGCCCGCCTTGCATTGCGCGAGCACGAGTTCGGGGTAGCTGACGATGAACATCGGCGACGCGATGACGGGCAGCGTCAGGTTCTGCAGGACGGTGGGCAATGCCATGTGATGTCTCCAGTCTCCAGGGGCGGCCGCGCGGTCGCGCCGACGCCATGCTTTGCGGTCGAACGGTGATTCGAGTGTAGCTGCGAAACGAGGTCGCCCTTATTAATACGAACGATCGTGCGATTCTACGCGAGCTTAACAAAATGCGCGGTGTGCCGGCAATCGAGGGAGTGTTCTCTTTCTAGGGATTCTGGCTGTTGCGCCGCTGTGTAGAGGCACAAGCGCTCCTAAAATAGTCGCCATAACAAACCAACGAGAAACAAACCATGTCGTTTGAGGCGTTTGCACCGTTTCGCGTGACGGTGCAGGACACCGACATCTTCGGTGTCAAAGGAGGCGCGGGTCCGCCGCTCCTGTTGCTGCACGGACATCCGCAAACCCACATGATCTGGCATCGCGTTGCCGCGACGCTCGCGAATCATTTCACGGTGATTGCCACCGACCTGCGCGGTTACGGCGCGTCGGGCAAGCCCCCGAGCGACGCGCAGCATGCGCCGTATTCGAAACGTGCGATGGCGGCCGACCAGGTCGCCGTGATGCGGCATTTCGGCTTCGAGCACTTCCATGTGTGCGCGCACGATCGCGGCGCGCGGGTCGCGCACCGGCTGGCGCTCGATCACGCGGACGCCGTCGAGCGGATGATGCTGCTCGACATCGCACCGACGCTCGCGATGTACGAGAAAACCGATCGCGCGTTCGCGACCGCGTATTTCCACTGGTTCTTCCTGATCCAGCCGGAGCCGCTGCCCGAGACGCTGGTCGGCGCGCATACCGATGCGTACATCGAGCGCGTGATGGGCAACCGGTCCGCCGGGCTCGCGCCGTTCGCGCCCGAGGCGCTCGCCGCGTACCGGGCCGCGCTCGCGCAGCCGGGCGCCGTGCATGCGATGTGCGAGGACTACCGCGCATCCGCGACGATCGATCTCGAGCACGACCGTGCGGATCTCGAGCGCGGCAACAAGGTCGCGTGTCCGCTGCGCGTGCTGTGGGGCGAGCACGGCATCGTCGGCCGTTGCTTCGATCCGCTCGACGAATGGCGCCGCGTTGCGCGCGACGTCAGCGGTCGTGCGCTCGAGTGCGGGCACTACATTCCGGAAGAGGCGCCCGTCGCGCTGATCGACGAACTGTTGGCCTTCTTCGAGGCGCGCGACGCGGCTGCGTGACGCCACGCGCGGGCCCGCGGGCGGCGCGTGTACCCGCTACTCAGCGGTGCGCGCCGTCGTCTTCGACGAGCGGCGGCAGCCGGCGCGGCACCGGCGTCGATTTCACGATCGCGGTGCTCGTCTCGGCGCGCTCCGTCACTTTCGACAGGATGTCGTCGAGGTGCGCAATCGTGCGCAGGTAGAGCCGGCAGATGAAGCAGTCATCGCCGGTGACCTTGTCGCACTCCACGAATTCGGGAATCCGCCGCAGCATCTCTTCGACGAGATGCAACTGGCCGGGCAGCGGCTTGACTCGGACGATCGCCTGCAGCGTGTAGCCGAGCGCGCGCGGGTCGAGCTCGACGGTGAACGCGGCAATCACGCCTTGCGCTTCGAGTCGCCGCACGCGGTCGGCCGTCGCGGGCGCCGACAGCCCGATCTGCCGGGCGAGTTCGCTGGTCGCGATGCGCGCGTCGTCGGCCAGCGCCGCGAGGATCGCGCGGTCGGTCGCGTCGAGCGACGCGACGGCAGGCGGGGAAAGGCGTTTCGGCATGATCGCTTTGCTTTCGAAGGTGAATCGGTCGATTCACTTCAGTTTAGCCGTGGTTGCCGCGAAAGCAAGTTTCTAGAATCGAAGTCATCCACTCTTCTGAACGGAGTTCACGATGGCTTCGAATGAAATTCGCCGCGGCGCCGCCGAGATGGTCGTCGCGATGATGATGTCCGGCACGATCGGCTGGCTCGTGATGTCGTCACAGCAGCCGCTGACGAACGTCGTGTTCTTCCGCTGCCTGTTCGGCGCCGCGACGCTCGCGATCGTCTGCGCGGCGTTCGGGTTCCTGCGCCGCGCGCTGTTCTCGCCGCGCATGCTCGCGCTGGCGACGCTCGGCAGCGTCGCGATCGTCGCGAACTGGCTGCTGCTGTTCGCCGCCTATTCGCGCGCGTCGATCTCGATGGCGACCGCCGTCTACAACACGCAGCCGTTCATGCTCGTCGCGCTCGGCGCGATCGTGTTCCGCGAGCGGATCACCGCGTCGACGGTCGCGTGGCTCGCGCTCGCCTTCGTCGGGCTCGTCGCGGTGGTGCGCGTCGAGCCGGCCGTGCTCGCGGTGCCGGGCGAATATCTGGAAGGCGTCGCGCTGTCGCTCGGTGCCGCCTTTCTTTATGCGATCTCGTCGATCGTCACGAAGCACCTGAAGGGCACGCCGCCGCACCTGCTCGCGTTGCTGCAGGCCGGCCTCGGCGTCCTGCTGCTCGCGCCGTTCGCGCACTTCGGCACGTTGCCGACGAGCGCCGGGCAGTGGCTGGACCTCGTCGTGCTCGGCGTCGTGAACACGGGCCTGATGTATGTGCTGCTGTACGGCGCGATCCAGAAGCTGCCGACCGCGATGACCGGCGCGCTGTCGTTCGTCTATCCGGTCGTCGCGATCGTCGTCGATCACGTCGCGTTCGGGCAGTCGCTCGCGTGGACGCAGGTGGCCGGCGCGCTGCTGATCCTGCTCGCGGCGGCCGGCGTGAATCTCGGCTGGCGCATCGTGCCCGTCCGTCGCGCGGCCATCGGCAACTGAAACGGTCGTACGATTCGGCGCCGCGGCGGGGCAGTGCAGCGGTTCGTCGAAGGCGTATTTCGGGAACGCGTATTGCGGGCAAAAGCCGTGCGCACGCACGCGTGGAATATGCTGTAAGAAGTTGTAGGGAAACACCCGATGCGATGCGGCCGCGTCGCTCGTATGATGCGGGCTGTGACGTTGATCACGTTCACAGGATTCCGATCTCATGCCGTTCGCCCGTCAGGCTGAACGGCTTTTTTTTATGCGTGGCTCTGGCAACGGCCTTGAGTAGCCCGTTCGATGCCGGTCCGTTTCATGCGGGCGAGTCGGGCTCGATCCGGCCACCCTCGATCACAAAGTGCGGACCATCGACGCTCGGCGCAAAGAGTCGCCAGTCCTCTTCGTGTGCCGCGCCCGTCGGCGTGACGACGAGGCTCAGTCCGGCAGACAACGTAATCGATGCTTGTCCCGATTCACTGCCAAGGGCAGATGCAACGGTCATTGGGCCGTGCTTGATCAAAAGCGCCTCGAGACGCTCCACGGTGTGACGTGCCTTGTCGTCGGACCCGTAAAGATCGTCCTGGGTCGCGACGATGTTGCTTTCCCACCGGATTTGCCAATCGCATTGAACGTGCAGCGCCCAGGCACCGACCCATTTCACCGTACCCTTTCGCGTGGTGGTTTGCCGCATCGGGCCGAACTGGATCATCAGCATGTCGGCTGCACGATTGATGCCACCTATGTCGAGCCCTTCGAGAACGGCGAGGTGCCGGGTGATCCGTTCGTGTGCGCTGGCCATTCGCTTATCCTCGAACGCGCCCAAAGATCATCATGCGCCGCTCCGCGCAATCAGACGCCGCCGCGCATCGAGCCGCGCGAGCAACGCGCGCCGCGCGTCGTCGTCCGACGCACGCCACCCCTTGATCTCGTCGCGCGTGCGCAGGCAACCCGCGCACCAGTCGGTGCGCGGATCGATCCGGCATACGTCGGTGCACGGCGACGCGACCGTGCCGACCGGCACCGTCACCTGCGCGTCGCTCATGCGGGCTCCCGCAACGCGACGTCCGCGACCGGCGCGCCCGTCAGCGACACGAGTTCGTTCGGCGACAGGTTGAACACCGCGTGCGGATGGCCGGCGGCCGCCCACAGGCTGTCGAGCTCGAGCAGGTCGGCGTCGATCAGCGTGACGGGTTCGACGAGATGGCCGATCGGGCAGACGCCGCCGATCGCATAGCCGGTGTTGTCGCGCACGAACTTCGCGTCCGCACGGCCCACCGCGCCGACTTGCGCGGCAACCTTCTTCTCGTCGACGCGATTCACGCCGCTCGCGACCACGAGCACCGGCGCGCCGTCCGACTGGCGGCGAAACAGGATCGACTTCGCGATCTGCGCGACCGAGCAGCCTAGCCCGGCTGCGGCCTCGGCCGACGTCTTGCCGGTGTCGGCGAGCATCACGATGCCTTTCGCGTGGCCGCGCTCGCGCAGCAGCAGCGCGACGCGTCGCGCGGAATCGGGGAGGGAATCGAATGAAGCAGGTGTCGTCATGTTGAGGAATCCGTCGAATACCGGGGTCATACGCAGTTCGCGGCGTCGGCCGCGCTCTGCGCCTTGGCGAGCAGTGCGCGACCGGCGCGCGACACGTTCGCGCGGCCGATCGCGTTCGAGATGAAGTCGCCGGCGGCGACGACCTCCGCGAGATCGATGCCGGTGTCGATGCCGAGGCCCTGCATCAGGTACAGCACGTCCTCGGTCGCGACGTTGCCGGTCGCCCCCTTCGCGTACGGGCAGCCGCCGAGGCCGGCGACCGACGCGTGGAAGATCTCGATCCCTTCGAACAGCGCCGCGTAGATGTTCGCGAGCGCCTGGCCGTAGGTGTCGTGGAAGTGGCCCGACAGGCGTTCGCGCGGGAACACGCGCGTGACGGCCGCGAGCACTTCGCGCGTGCGCTTCGGCGTACCGACGCCGATCGTGTCGGCGATGTCGATCTCGTCGCAGCCGAGCGCCGCGAAACGCTCGACGACGTCGACGACCGACGCGACCGGCACTTCACCCTGGTATGGGCAGCCGAGCGTGCACGACACGCTGCCGCGCAGCCGCAGGCCCGCATCCTTCGCCGCCTTCGCGACCGGCTCGAAGCGCGCGATGCTTTCGGCGATGCTGCAGTTGATGTTCCGCTGCGAGAACGCCTCGCTCGCCGCGCCGAAGATCACGACCTCGTCGGCGCGCGCGGCGACCGCATTCTCGAAACCCTTCAGGTTCGGCGTGAGCACCGAATACACGGTGCCCGCGCGGCGCTCGATGCCGGCCATCACGTCGGCACCGTCGGCCATCTGCGGCACCCATTTCGGCGACACGAACGACGCGGCCTCGACGTTGCGGAAGCCGGCGTGCGACAGCCGGTCGACGAGTGCGATCTTCACGTCGGTCGGCACGAAGGTCTTCTCGTTCTGCAGCCCGTCGCGCGGGCCGACTTCGACGATCTTGACGGCGGTGGGGAAGGTCATGGTTGTCTCCTGGTTTGCTTGTAGGTTCAGTAGCCGCGTGCGTAGTCGACGATGCCGCCGACGCGCTCGCCGCGCTCGAGCGCGCGGATCTTGCCGGCGATCTGCGCGATGGCTTCGTCGCGCAGCGTCTCGGCCGAGCTGTGCGGCGTGATCGTGATGCGCGGCGCGTGCCAGAACGGATGGTCTTCCGGCAGCGGCTCGCGATGGAACACGTCGAGCGTCGCGGCGGCTACCTGGCCGCTCGAGAGCGCATCGAGCAGATCGGCTTCGACGAGGTGCGCGCCGCGTGCGACGTTGACGACATACGCACCGGGCGCGAGCCGCGCGAACGCGCGCGACGACAGGATGCCGTCGGTGTCGGGCGTGCTCGGCAGCAGGTTGACGAGCACCTTTGCGCCGTCGATGCACGCATCGAATGCGCCGTCGCCGGCGAAGGTCGTGACGCCGTCGAGCTGCTTCGCGCTGCGGCTGTAGCCGCGCACGGGCAGGCCCAGCGCGGCGAGC
>NZ_JAAGPE010000326.1:0-9295 GCF_017104605.1 Burkholderia sp. Ac-20384
TGCTCGCCTTTGCGCGGCCGGGTACGCCGGCCCAGGGCGGCGCGTCGGCTCGCGATCCTGCACAGGCGTTGCCGGCAGGCACGCGGCAGGGCGCGTCGCTGCCGCCCGATACGGCCGATCTGCTCGGCGAGCGTGCCGATACGCGCTGGACGCCCGCGCGGGCCGAACTGGCTACCGCGTCGTCCGATTCGCAGGCGCAGACGCTTGCGACCGTGCATCCGGCCGCCGTGCCGCTCGTCAGGCAGCAGCTCGACGCGCTCGCGACCGACCAGTTTCGCTGGGCGGGCGAGGCATGGCCCGGCGCGCGGCTCGACTGGACGATCGAGCCCGACGATCCGGGCAACCGTGCGCCGCGCGGCGACGTCGATACGGGCGACGGCATCGCCTGGCGCACGCGCCTCACGCTGACGTTGCCGTCGCTCGGCACGGTCGACGCGGAGCTGGTGCTGAACGGCACGCAGCTCGTCGCGCGGCTGCGTGCGAACCAGGCGGGTGCCGACCGCCTCACACGGCACGAGGCGGCGTTGCGGCAGCGTCTCGAAGTGTCGGGGCTCAAGGTGGGCGGGCTGTCGATCCGCGCGGTCGACGACGGCCCGGACGGCTTCGACCTGTTTGCGGCCCAGGCGGCCGCCGCCGCATATGCGCGCGGTTCGGCGTCGACGTCGACCAGCGGCCCGGCGACACGTGCGCCGGATACCGACGACGAGGCGCTGTCATGAGCATGACGTCCCGCAAGCGCGCGGCCGCGCTCGTCTACGATCCGAAGGGCGGCGATGCGGCGCCGCGCGTGGTCGCGAAGGGCTACGGCGCGCTCGCCGAGATGATCGTCGCGCGTGCGCACGATGCCGGCTTGTACGTGCATACGGCGCCGGAGATGGTGTCGCTGCTGATGCAGGTCGACCTCGACGACCGGATTCCGCCGCAGCTCTACCAGGCGGTCGCGGATCTGCTCGCGTGGCTGTACTCGCTCGACCGTACCGAGCCCGCGCCGGACGACGCCGCACCGCGCTTTCCGCTGCCGCCGCTGCGCTGAACGGCTCGGCACCGCGCGATTTCTTACGAAATGCCGTCTTGACCTTGCAAGGTCATTCTGTCGATATTCTTCTCTTATCGGCCGGCATCACGGCGCAACGTGCTTGCTTCGTCTGAATTCCCCCTGTTGTCGGGCTGGCCGCCACATAACCGGGCGGATTGAGCCGGCAATCAATTTGTGTAATGATATCCATTCTCATTTTCATGCTGCTCGGGCGGCGCGCACGCTTTGCGCGCCGCCCGTTGTTTTGAACGAATGGAAACTCTCGCGTGAACGCGCCCGAAACGATCAATCCGCCCCAGACGGGTACTTCCCGCGCGGGCGTCACCGTGCTGCACCCGACGGCCCGCCCGCTGGGCGACGACGAACTGGCGGCGCGCCGCCAGCGTTCGCGCCGCGCGACCTTCATCAAGTGGCTGCGCAAGGTGCATGGCTGGGTCGGGCTGTGGGGCGCGGTGCTCGGGCTGCTGTTCGGCGTGACGGGCGTGCTGCTCAACCACCGCGCGCCGCCGCTGAAGATTTCGACCGGAGAACCGCAGGTCGAGGAGATGCAGATCGCACTGCCGGATCCGGCGCCGAAGACGCCCGCCGCGATGACGAAGTGGCTGCAGCACGAACTGCATTTCGACGGCAAGCCGGGCCGCATGCGCAAGGAACCCGCGCAGCCCGTCGCGTGGGGCGATAAACGCGTGATGCAGCCGGAGCACTGGCAGATGGGCCTGTTCGGCCCGCACCAGAACCTGCAGGCCGAATACTGGGTCGGCAACGGCTACGTCGCGGTGAAGCGCACGGGCAACACGTTCCTGACGACGCTGAACAACCTGCATCGCGGCGTCGGGATGAATCTCGGCTGGGTGCTGCTGATGGACACGATCGCGGGCTCGCTGATCCTGCTGTCGCTGACCGGCGTGCTGCTGTGGACCGAGCTGAACAAGCGCCGCACGGTCGGCGTCGTGCTGGTGGTCGGTTCGGTCGCCGCGGCGCTTGCCGCCGGCCTGACCTGATCGGCGGCACGCGCCGGCCTGGCGCCGGCGCGTGTCGTTTCACTGGCTTCGTCCGCTTCGCCCGTCGCGGACGCATACCCGGCGCGACCGAGCGCCGGCGTCGATCGCGATCAGAGGCCGCAGGCCGCGCCGCTGTTCGCCGCGATCTCGCGTGCGGCCTTCGCGCCCTCGACCTGCAGGATCGTCGGCAGCGACACGTTGTTCTTCGCGGCGGTGATCTCGGCGAGGATCGAGATCGCGATTTCCGGCGGCGTCCGGCTGCCGATGTAGATGCCGGCCGGCCCGTGCAGCCGGCCCAGTTCCGCTTCGTTCAGGTCGAATTCGCGCAGCCGCTCGCGCCGCGCTGCGTTGTTGCGCCGCGAGCCGAGCGCGCCCACGTAGAACGCGGGCGTCTTCAGCGCCTCCATCAATGCGAGATCGTCGAGCTTCGGATCGTGCGTGAGCGCGATCACGGCCGAACGCGCATCGAGGTTCATGTCGAGCACCGTATCGTCGGGCATCGTGTGCACGACGCGCGTGCCCGGCACGTCCCACGCATCCGTGTATTCCTCGCGCGGATCGCACACCGTCACCTGGTAGTCGAGCCCGACCGCGATCTGGCACAGATAGCGCGACAACTGGCCGGCGCCGATCACGAGCATCCGGTAGCGCGGCCCGTGGATCGTCACGAGCCGTTCGCCGTCGAACGCGAGCCCGTCGGCCGCCTGCGCGGGCGACAGCGATGCGCGGCCGGTCGCGAGCGTCATCGTGCGCGTGACGAGGCGGCCGGCCTCGACTTCCGCGCACAGCGCGGCAATCCCGCTGTCGCGCGTGAGCGGCTCGAGCACGAGCTGGATCGTGCCGCCGCACGGCAGCCCGAAGCGATGCGCCTCCTCGGCCGTCACGCCGTACTTGAGTGCTTCCGGGCGCGCGTCGGCCGCGATTCCGCTTGCGTGTACACGGGCGATCAGGTCGTCCTCGATACATCCGCCGGACACGGAACCGACCACGAGCCCGTCTTCGCGCACCGCGAGCATTGCGCCTTCGGGGCGGGGCGACGAGCCCCACGTCTTCACGACCGTCACGAGCAGCACGCGGCGCCCTTCGTCGAGCCAGCGCGCGCTGGATTTCAATACATCGAGATCGACGCTTTCCATCATCTTCTTCCTGTTGCCGGGCGACATCGCCGATGCGGGCCGCCGTTTGATGGCGCGATTATGAACCGGCCACGGCAAGCGTGCAGGCGACAGGGAAGGCGCAAAACGGGGAAGGGACAAGCGGAGCGACGTGGAAGGCGGGCAAGGCGGCCTGTGGCGGGCCGCCGGCAGGTCGCCGGGCGGACGCCTCCGCCCGGCGGGTCGCTACATCAGAGCGAGCCCAGGTACTGCGTCAGGTTGCGGATGTTGTTGTCGTACGCGTTCGGCGAGCCGAGCTCGACGCCGCCGCTGCGCACGTAGTACTCGAACGGCACGGAGCGGGTGCCGAAGAACGGCAGGAAATTGTCCGGTTGCAGCGTCGTGCCGTTCAGGCCGATTGCCCAGTTCCGCGACTTGTACAGCTCGAGCTCGCGGATCGTCGCCTGGACCTGGTTCGTCTCCGACGCGCGAATCGCGGCGATGCGCTGCGTCAGCGTCTCGATGTTCGCCTGGTATGCGCTCGGTTCGCCGACCGACACGCCACGCGCACGAACGTAGTAGCTGAACGGCAGGTTGCGCTCGGTGAAGAACGTCAGGAAACCGTCCGGCGCCAGCGTATCCCCGTTCAGTCCGATCGCCCAGTTCTTGCTTTGATAATCCCTGAGCCCCGCGATCGTCTGGTTGGCCGCGCTGATTTCGACCTTCGCCGTGACGTTGACCAATGTATTGCTCATGACAGACCTCTCTGGTTCTTGTTGAACTTCGGACAGGTGCAGCGACATGCCTCCGGATGGAGGCAATAAAATACCCTCGGCCGGATTATCCGGTCGTGAAGATTTTAATTAAAAAGATGCTGAAAATTCTTTTATGAATGCGCGATGAATTTGTGTTTTATAAAAAGGCGCTTCGATGAAATCGATTGCATCCCGCCGCGCTCCTGCTGCGGCTTGTGCCCCGTCTGGTCCAAGCGGGGCGGGCGTATGCGATCGGCCGACCTGAATACTAGGTTGGCGAATGCAAGAGTTCAATGCCGGTCGCGTGATTATTTTCTTCTATTCATATTCAATTCAATTGAATTACATTTTTAATCGATTAATATGCCGATCCGAATCGAATATATCGGCATTCGATAAATGACTAGCAGGAACGGGAATTGACGCGCGGATCGTTGCAGGAAAAGCAACGTGGCGGCGGGGCGGGTGAAGGCAGGGAGGGGGAGGGTGCGGAGCCGGTATCCGGCC
Source organism: Burkholderia sp. Ac-20384 (assembly GCF_017104605.1). Lineage (NCBI taxonomy): Bacteria > Pseudomonadati > Pseudomonadota > Betaproteobacteria > Burkholderiales > Burkholderiaceae > Burkholderia > Burkholderia sp. Ac-20384. Next base: position 4,394 of record NZ_JAAGPE010000326.1, read on the forward strand.
CCGCGGGTGCGCACCGTGCCGCGTGCGGCACGGCGGCGCTCAGTGCGCGTCGTGGTGACCGTGCGCGAGCTTCGAGTGGTGACGCGAGTACAGGAAGTAGATCACGAGGCCGATCACGAGCCAGATGCCGAACGCGGCCCACGTGATGGGCTGCAGGTTCAGCATCAGGAACAGGCACGACGCGACTGCGAGGATCGGCACCACGGGCACGCCGGGGCAGCGGAACGCACGCGGCAGGTCGGGGTGGGTGCGACGCAGCACGAGCACCGCGATCGACACCATCGAGAATGCGGCGAGCGTGCCGATGTTGATCAGCTCGGCGAGCACGTTGAGCGGCACGAGCGCGGCGATCAGCCCGAAGAACAGGCCGACGAGCCAGGTCGTCAGGAACGGCGTCGCGTAGCGCGGGTGCACGCGCGACAGCGCCGCCGGCAGCAGCCCGTCGCGCGACATCGCGAAGATCACGCGCGTCTGGCCGTAGCTCATCACGAGGATCACGGTCAGCATGCCGAGCACGGCGCCGAGATCGATGAAGCCGGCGACCCACGTCTCGCCGGCCTTCTGCAGCGCGTACGAGATCGGGTGCGAGATGTTCGCGTACTGGGCCGACGGCACGATGCCGGTCGCAACCGCGGCGACCGTCACGTACAGCACCGCGCACACCGCGAGCGACGCGATGATGCCGATCGGCAGGTCGCGCTTCGGATTCTTCACTTCCTCGGCCGCCGACGACACCGCGTCGAAGCCGATGAACGCGAAGAACATCACGGCCGCCGCGCCGAACACGCCGTTCCAGCCGTGCGGCATGAACGGCTTCCAGTTCGCGGGCGTCACGTGGAACACGCCGACCGCGATCACGAGCAGCACGACCGACACCTTGATGAACACCATGATGTTGTTGATGCGGGTCGACTCGCGGATGCCGATCGACAGCAGCGTCGTGATCACGATCATCACGAGGAACGCGGGCAGGTTGAACCACGTGACGACGCCCGGCACCGCGCCGGGCGCGGCCGTCAGCACGGTGGGCAGCGTCAGCCCGAAGCCCTGCAGCAGCGACTGCAGGTAGCCCGACCAGCCGACCGACACGGCCGACGATGCGAGGCCGTATTCGAGCATCAGGTCCCAGCCGATGATCCACGCGACGAGCTCGCCGAGGGTGGCGTACGAATACGTGTAGATCGAGCCGGCGACGGGGATCGTCGACGCGAACTCCGCGTACGACAGAGCCGCGAGCCCGCACGCGATCGCGGCGATCACGAACGACAGCATCAGTGCAGGGCCGGCCTGCACGGCGCCGGTCCCGGTCAGCACGAAGATGCCGGTGCCGATGATCGCGCCGATGCCGAGGAAGGTGAGGTCGATCGCGCCGAGCGCTTTCTTGAGCCCGGCGGCATGCGCGCCGGCGATCATGCGATCGACGTTTTTCTTGCGGAAGAGAGACATTGCGGATGAATCGCCAGCGCGCGCAGGCGCGGTAGCGCTGACTGAGTGAAAACCCGTAATTTTAGCCGATTTGGCGCACAAGACCCGCTGCAGCGCAGCGGGGCGTCACAAAATCGTCCGATAAAACAAGCGCTTGCGCATCGGGCGTACGGCCGCGGGCGGCGGCGCGGCATGCGCCGCGTCGCGGGATCGGGTGAACCGGGTGGGGCGGGAAGATCAGGCGCCGGCCGTGGGCGCCATGTCGACGAGCCGGTTGCTCATCACGTAGAACGTGAGCTCCGCGTTGTTCGACAGCCGCATCTTCTCGAGCAGCCGCGACCGGTACACGCTCACCGTCTTCACCGAAAGCGACAGCGTGTTCGCGATGTCGGTGAGCCGCTTGCCCGACGCGAGCATGCAGAGCGTCTGGTATTCGCGATCGGACAGCTTCTCGTGCGGCAGCGGCTCGTTCTCGAACGACACGTATTCGGCGAGCGCCTCGGCCATCGCGGGGCTCACGTACTTGCGGCCGGCCGCGACCTGCTGGATCGCGCCGATCATCTGCGCGGCGTTGACCGTCTTCGACAGATAGCCGGCGGCGCCGGCCTTCAGCGCGCGCACCGCGTACTGATCCTCGCGGTACATCGAGAACATCAGCACCGGCGTGCGCGGCAGCTTGCGCTTGAGGCGCTTGAGCACTTCGATGCCGTTCGTGTCCGGCAGCGAGATGTCGAGCAGGATCACGTCGAATTCCTGCTTGTCGACGGCGGCCATGGCGTCGCCGCCGTTCTCGGCCTCGGTGACGTCGCGTGCGACGCCACGGTCGATCAGCAGCTGGCGGATCCCTTGCCGGACGATCGCGTGATCGTCCACGAGCAGGATGTTCAGGCTCATGACGACCTCACGAAAGCGACGCGCGGCGGGCCGCGACGGGCACCGCGAGCAGCGAATCCCAAGCGAAGCGCGCGGTGACGCGTGTGCCGTGGCCGGTGTCCGGCGTGGTCGTCTCGAAGCTGCCGCCGAACGCTTCGCAGCGGGCGCGCATGCCGGCGAGACCGTAGCCGGTGCGACGGCTTCGGGAGAAACCGGTCCCATCGTCGGAGACAATCAGTGACAGGTGCGTGCCGTCGGTGGCGATCCGCACGTCGACCGACGTCGCGCGGGCATGCTTCGCGACGTTCGACAACGCTTCCTGCGCGACGCGGAACACCGCGAGCGCGCTGGCGCCGGCGATCTGCGTCAGGCGTGCGTCGGCCGCACAGACGAAGCTGGTGCGCAGGCCGGTGCGTGCTGCGTGGGTGTCGGCCCACGACGACAGCGCGCCGACCAGGCCCGCGTCGAGCGCCGGCGTGTCGCGCTCGTCGATCAGCCGGCGATTCGCGTCGGTCGCGGAGTCGAGCGCCTGCTGCGCAAGCGCCAGCGCGCGCAGGCAACCCTCCGGCGCATCGGCCGGCAGCCACGTTTGAACGTTTGCGAGCGCGAAACGAGCAGCGGTCAATTCGGCACCGAGTCCGTCGTGCAGCTCGCCTGCCAGATGGCGGCGGGCCGCTTCGTCGGCGGCGAGCAATTGGGCAGACAGCGCTGCGATCCGCGCGGCGGAGGCACCGCGTTTCGACGCGGCGTCGGCAATGGGCGGAGTCGCGACGCAGCCCGGCACGAGCTGTTGCGACGGGAACGGGGCGTGGGCGCCCAAAGGCGCGCTAAGCGACGTATCCATGACTCTCCCTGCTGTCAGAAAGCGGTTCAGACACCGGCTGGCTGCGTGGAACGGCGGCCGTTTTGATGACGGTCGCCGCCAGAGAATCGCCCCCTGCCGAGGTAACAAAAGTTACGTCTTGTAACACTTGCATCCGACCCTTCCACTCTCATCCGAACGGCAACCACGCGCGGCGAATAATATCTCAAAATTTCCGAAAAGGTCATGTCGGGCGGACATTTAAGGGTAAATGTGAATAATCGGAATGAAGGTGTTGTAGGAAAAACACTGACACCCGAGCACCGGACGATGACGTATCCAAATGTAACTATTTGAGATGGGATGATCCCAATTTGTTACGAATTCGCCAAGTAGGGATGAAAAAAAACCGGAGCTTTCGCTCCGGTTCTTGATGACGCGCAAATTGGGGGATCGATCAGTCCACGAACGCGCGCTCGATCACGTAGTGGCCCGGCGCGCTGTTCTTGCCTTCGACGAGGCCGGCCTGCTTCAGCAGGTCGGTCGTGTCCTTCAGCATCGCGGTGCTGCCGCACAGCATCACGCGGTCGTTTTCCGGCGAGAACGGCGGGACGTCGAGGTCCGTGAACAGCTTGCCCGTTGCGATCAGGTCGGTGATCCGGCCTTCGTTGTCGAACGCTTCGCGCGTGACCGTCGGGTAGTAGACGAGCTTTTCCTTGATGATGTCGCCCAGGTACTCGTGGCCCGGCAGGTCGTGCTTGATGAAGTCCATGTACGCGAGCTCGCCCTTCAGGCGGCACGTGTGCGTCAGGATCACCTTGTCGAAGCGTTCGTAGATGTCCGGATCGCGGATGATCGACATGAACGGCGCGAGGCCCGTGCCCGTCGACAGCATCCACAGCGTCTTGCCTGGCAGCAGGTTGTCGGCGACCAGCGTGCCCGTCGGCTTCTTGCCGATCAGCACCGTGTCGCCCACCTTCAGGTGCTGCAGGCGCGACGTCAGCGGGCCGTTCTGGACCTTGATGCTGAAGAATTCGAGATGCTCTTCGTAGTTCGGGCTGACGATCGAGTAGGCACGCGCGAGCGGCTTGCCGTCGACCTCGAGGCCGACCATCGTGAATTCGCCGTTGTTGAAGCGCAGGCTCGCCTCACGGGTGCAGGTGAAGCTGAACAGCGTGTCGGTCCAGTGATGGACGGATTGGACGGTGGCGGTGTCGTATTTGCTCATGGCTTTGAAAACGGACGCGCGTAGCGAACGCGAGTAACGGGCCCAAAAACGGGCAAAAAACCGAGTGCGACGGCCCGATCGTGGATCGGCCGGCCGGCGCGTCGGACACGCGCCTTCTCGATGACAGACGATTGAGGAACTCGTTATTTTACCCTGTTGACGCGGATCGCGGGCTTGACCCCCGTGGCCGCGCGGATTTGGCGCAACGAATTGTTTCAATCAGCTTTCGGTTTTTCAGCGCTCGGCCGCGAGTTTCGCGCCGAGGCCGACCAGCGCCACGCCGCACAGTGCGTCGAGCGGGCGCCGTACGCGCCGGTAGCCGCGTTGCGCGCGCGGGCTCGCGAACAGGTACGCGACGCACGAATACCAGCCGGCCGACAGCACGCCGATCGTCACCAGCACCGCGCCGTTGAACCACAGCGGCACGTGCGCGGGCAGCATCGCCGCGAACACGCTGGTCCAGAACGCGCACGATTTCGGGTTCGTCAGGCAGGTGAACAGGCCGCTGCGATACGCGCGCAGGTAATCGCGCGCGTGCGGCGCGGCCAGCGGTGCACGTTCGTCGGGCGCGTCG
>NZ_JAAGPE010000327.1:0-9530 GCF_017104605.1 Burkholderia sp. Ac-20384
GCCCGCGGCCCGCCCTGGCCGCCCCGCGCGATGCGGCCCACTCGCGCGGCGGCGGCCTTTCTCCCGGCGCGCAAGCGCCGCGGCCATGACGCTTCCTGCTTATTCGCTGTCGGGCGGCAGCAGGCGAACGGTATAATCGCGTGCTTTGCTGCGACGCTTCGGGCGCCGCACGACCGCATTCCAACTTCCCGGCAGGACCACCACCATGACAGCCCTCCTCATCGACGGCAACGCCCTTTCGAAGACCCTGCGCGCACAGGCCGCCGAACGCGCCGCCGCCCTGACCGCACGCGGCCACCAGCCCGGTCTCGCGGTGATCCTCGTCGGCGCCAACCCGGCGAGCGAAGTCTACGTGCGCAACAAGATCAAGGCGTGCGAGGACAACGGCTTCTTCTCGCTGAAGGACGCGTACCCGGACACGCTGTCGGAGGCCGACCTGCTCGCGCGCATCAACGAGCTGAACCGCGATCCGAAGATCCACGGCATCCTCGTCCAGCTCCCGCTGCCCAAGCATATCGACAGCCACAAGGTGATCGAGGCGATCGCGCCGGAGAAGGACGTCGACGGCTTCCACATCGCGAACGCCGGCGCGCTGATGACCGGCAAGCCGCTGTTCCGCCCGTGCACGCCGTATGGCGTGATGAAGATGTTCGAGGCACATGACATTCCGCTGCAGGGCGCGAACGCGGTCGTGATCGGCCGCTCGAACATCGTCGGCAAGCCGATGGCGATGATGCTGCTCGACGCCGGTGCGACCGTGACGATCTGCCACAGCAAGACGCGTGACCTCGCCGCGCACACGCGGCAGGCCGACATCGTGGTCGCCGCGGTCGGCAAGCGCAACATCCTGACCGCCGACATGGTGAAGCCCGGCGCGACGGTGATCGACGTCGGCATGAACCGCGACGACGCCGGCAAGCTGTGCGGCGACGTCGACTTCGCGGGTGTGAAGGAAGTGGCCGGCCACATCACGCCGGTGCCGGGCGGTGTCGGCCCGATGACCATCACGATGCTGCTGATCAACACGATCGAAGCCGCCGAGCGCGCCGCCGACGCGGCCGCCTGAGCGCCAGCCCATTCAGCCGGCGTGCGATTCCGCGCGCCGGCGCCTCGCCGGCCACACCGCACCGCGTCGGCCGCGCCGTCAAACGCCTTCCCCCCGCATTCGACCCCGCGTCAATCGCATCGTTAGAAACTAACGATTGGAAAGCGCGCGATGCGCCCCAATAATGTCGATATCGGGCGCCGCGTTGCCTTGCGCGCCTTACCCTTTTCACTCCGGTTCATCCGGCAACAGACAGGGAGTCTTATGTCCGCCAGCGCCAACACCAACCCGCTTCTCGATTTCTCGGGCCTGCCCCGCTTCGGCGAGATCCGTCCGGAACACGTGACGCCCGCGCTCGACACGCTGCTCGAAGCCGCCAACCGCGCGGTCGACACGGCAAGCGCGGCCGCGACGCCGGCAACCTGGGCAGAAGTCGTCGAGACGGTCGAGCACGCAACGGAGCCGCTCGGTCGCGCCTGGGGCATCGTCGGCCACCTGAACGCGGTCGCCGATACGCCCGAGCTGCGGGCCGCCTATGGCGAGAACCTGCCGCGCGTGACCGAATTCTGGTCGAGCGTCGGCCAGAACCTCGCGCTGTACGAGAAGTACAAGGCGATCGCCGCAAGCGCCGAATACGCGACGCTGTCCACCGAACGCAAGAAGATCCTCGACAACGCGCTGCGCGATTTCCGCCTGTCGGGCGCCGAGTTGCCCGAGGACCAGAAGCCGCGCTTCGCCGAACTGCAGGAACAGCAGGCCGCACTGTCGAAGGCCTTTTCCGACCACGTGCTCGACGCGACCAACGCGTACGCGTATTTCGTTCAGGACGAAGCCGACCTGGCCGGCCTGCCCGGCGACGCGATCGAGGCCGCCCGCGAAGCCGCGCAAAAGGATGCCAAGGAAGGCTGGAAATTCACGCTGCACTTCCCGTCGTACTTCCCGGTGCTGCAATACGCGGACAACCGCGCACTGCGCGAGACGCTCTACCGCGCCTATGCGACGCGCGCGTCGGAACTCGGGCCGCAGTACGGCGACGGCAAGGCCGAATGGGACAACACGGCGATCGTCGCCGATGCACTGAAGCTGCGCCGCGAAGAGGCGCTGATGCTCGGCTTCCGCAACTTCGCCGAAGTGTCGCTCGCGCCGAAGATGGCCGAATCGCCGCAGCAGGTGATCGCGTTCCTCGAGGATCTCGCAACGCGCGCGCGCCCGCATGCGGACAAGGACTGGGACGAGCTGCGCACGTTCGCCGCGAAGGAACTCGGCCTCGCCGAACTCGCGCCGTGGGACGTCGCATTCGCAGCCGAAAAGCTGCGCCAGCAGCGCTACGCGTTCTCGGAAAACGAGGTCAAGCAGTACTTCCCGGAGCCGGCCGCGCTGAAGGGCCTGTTCACCGTCACCGAGACGCTGTTCGGCGTGCAGATCAAGCCGGACGACGCGCCGGTGTGGCACAAGGACGTGCGTTTCTTCCGCGTCGAGAACCGCGACGGCTCGCTCGTCGCGCAGTTCTATCTCGACCTGTACGCGCGCGAAGGCAAGCGCGGCGGCGCATGGATGGACGACGCGCGTTCGCGCGCGAAGCGCGGCAGCAGCGTGCAGACGCCGGTCGCCTATCTCACCTGCAACTTCTCGGCGCCGGTCGGCGGCAAGCCCGCGTGCTTCACGCACGACGAAGTCATCACGCTGTTCCATGAATTCGGCCACGGGCTGCACCACATGCTCACGCGTGTCGACGAGCTCGGCGTGTCGGGCATCAACGGCGTCGAATGGGATGCCGTCGAGCTGCCGTCGCAGTTCATGGAAAACTTCTGCTGGGAATGGGACGTGCTGTCGTCGATGTCGTCGCACGTCGACACGGGCGCCGCGCTGCCGCGCGAGCTGTTCGACAAGATGATCGCCGCGAAGAACTTCCAGAGCGGGCTCGGCACGCTGCGCCAGATCGTGTTCTCGATGTTCGACATGCTGCTGCACGTCGACTTCGACCCGGCGGGCGCCACCGGCGTGACCGCGTTCGCGCGCGAGATCAACGAACGCTATCACGTGATCCCGCAAGCCGCGTTCTCGCGCTGGCCGAACACGTTCAGCCACATCTTCGCGGGCGGCTACGCGGCCGGCTACTACAGCTACAAGTGGGCCGAGGTGCTGTCGGCCGATGCGTACGCGGCGTTCGAGGAAGCGGCCGCCGCGAGCGGCAGCGTGCTCGATGCGGCGACCGGCACGCGCTATCGCCGCGAAATCCTCGAGGTCGGCGGCAGCCGCCCGGCGATGGATTCGTTCAAGGCGTTCCGCGGCCGCGAGCCGCAGATCGATGCGCTGCTGCGCCACAACGGGATGACCGCGCCCGCGCACTGAGTGTCGCCCGGCCCTTCCGGCTGCATGCAAGCAAAGGCACCGCTTCGGCGGTGCCTTTTTTCATGGCACGGGCGATGCGTCGTCGAATAGCGAGAACTGCCCGTGGCGCTCGGCCGTATCCTCGTCGATGCGCACGCCGACGCCGAGCAGCCGCACCGCCTGCGCACGCCGTTGCAGCCCCTTCGCGAGCAGCGTGACGGCCGTGTCCGCATTCGTCGCATCGGCCACGCACTCGACCGTCGTGCGCTGGAAGTCGGCGAAGCGGATCTTCACGTACAGCTTGCGGATCGAGCGCGCGGCGCCCGCCCGTTCGATCCGCGCGTCGAGTTGCACGACGAGGCGGCGGATTTCCTCCGCGCACTGCTCGAGCGTCGTCAGGTCGGTCACGTAGGTCGTCTCGACGCTGACCGACTTGCGCTCCTGATCGGCCTGCACGCGCCGCTCGTCGATCCCGCGCGACAGTTCGTACAGCCGCTTCCCGAACGCGCCGAATTCGCGGTGCAGGTCGATCAGCGGCCAGTCGCGCAACTGCGCGCAGGTCTGGATGCCGAGCCGGTCGAGCCGCGTGGCCGTTACCTTGCCGACGCCGTGCAGCTTGCGCACCGGCAGCGCCGCGACGAACGCGTCGATCTCGTGCGGCCGCACGACGAACAGCCCGTCGGGCTTGTTCCAGTCGGACGCGATCTTCGCGATGAACTTGTTCGGCGCGACACCGGCCGACACGGTCACGCCCACCGTGTCGAACACGCGCTGACGGATCTCGCGCGCGATCAGCGTCGCACTGCCCTGGCACCGCTCCGACCCGCTGACGTCGAGGTACGCCTCGTCGAGCGACAACGGCTCGACGTCGGGCGTGTAGTCGCGATAGATCGCCATGATCTGCCGCGACGCCGCGCGGTATTTGTCCATTGCGGTCGGCAGGATCAGCAGATCCGGGCACTTGCGCATCGCCAGCGCCGACGACATCGCCGAATGCACGCCGTAGCGCCGCGCCTCGTAATTACAGGTCGCGATCACGCCACGCTGGTCGGGCCGGCCGCCGACCGCGAGCGGCCGGTTGCGCAGCGACGGGTCGTCGCGCATCTCGACCGACGCGTAGAAGCAGTCGCAGTCGCAGTGAATGATCTTGCGCATGCGCGGCAGCGCATCGCCCGGCGGCGGCACGTGCGGATCGGCAGGCGGAATGATGGTCGGGTTCACGGTGCCGATACTGTACAAAAACACAGTGCCGGTTTCAACTGTCGCGTGCGGCCGGGCCCGGCGGCGCCGTACTGGCCCGCTTTGCGCGGATCGTACCGGCCGGGCGCGGACAGCGGCGCCTATACTCGTCTGCCGCAATCCACGAAACGCAAAGGTGACGGATGAAGACGATCGGACTGATCGGCGGGATGAGCTGGGAATCGTCCGCCGAGTATTACCGGATGATCAATCGCCATTCGAAGGCGTTGCACGGTGGGCACCACAACGCGAAGAGCGTGCTGGTCACGGTCGATTTCGCGGAGATCGAGGCGCTGCAGCGCACGCACGACTGGGCCGCGCTCGGCGAACGGATGGCCGGCGCCGCGCGACAGCTCGAAGCGGCCGGCGCCGATCTCGTCGTGCTGACCACCAATACGATGCATCGCGTATGCGATGCGATCGAAGCCGCGGTGACGCTGCCGTTCCTGCACATCGCCGATCCGACCGGCAGTGCGCTGCGCGATGCGGGCGTCGAGCGCGTCGCGCTGCTCGGCACGCGCTACACGATGGAGTTGCCGTTCTACGCGGACCGGCTGCGCGGCAAGTTCGGGATGGAGGTGCTCGTGCCGGACGAACGCGGACGCGACGACGTGCACCGGATCATCTACGACGAGCTATGCCACGGCGTCATCTCGCCGGAATCGCGCGCGACGTACGTGACGATCATCGAGGACCTGGCCCGGCGCGGCGCGCAAGCCGTGATCCTCGGCTGTACGGAAATCACGCTGCTGATCGGCGCGGACGACTCTCCGCTGCCGGTGTTCGACACGACCGCGCTGCATGCGAAAGCAGCGGTCGAGTGGGCGGCGCGCTGACCCGGCCCGCCGCTGCGATGCGGTCGATGACGCGAACGGCTGCCGACACAATGGGCCGCTCGCCTCGACCGAACGGCCTCACGAGCGGGAAGTAGCGAGGCAGGCGCCAGCATGGATGTACAACGACACCGCTGAATCGGTTCGCCTCGCATTCGCCGGCCAGTCAGGACGCTTCGGCCGTCGCGCCTGACCCTTCGCTCGGTTCGACTGGCCGCTCGAACGGGCACGCGGCGGCGAATGGCGCTCGTTCCCCCTGCCCCGGCGTGCCGATCAACGCGACCAGCCCGCACGCGAGCGACCCGCGCCAGTGCAGGTAGTCGTGGCCGCTCGCCGTCGACGCATAGCGCACCTCGTAACCTTTCGCCTGCAGCACGTCGCGCATGTGGCGGCTCGTCGTGCCGATGCCGCCCGGCCCCTTGCCGTCCTCGAAACGACCGCTCTCCAGATAGAAGCGCACCGGCAACCGCTCGCGCGACGCATATTCGCGCGTCAGCCATCCGGCGGCACGCGTGCGTGCATCGCCCTCCGCGGGTGCCCACCAGAACGAACCCGACTGGCTCAGCACGTTGCCGAACAGCTCCGGGTGACGCAGCGCCGCGTAGGCCGACGCGAGCCCGCCGTAGCTCGACCCAGCGATCACGGTACGCGCCGCCGGCGCGCTCACGCCCTCGCGACGCGCCCACGGCATCAGTTCTTCCGCGAGAAAGCGCGCGAACGCGGGATTCGGCGGCAGTTCCCGGCCGCGCGTCGCGCCGTCCGGATTGCCGACGATGAGCGCAGCGGTGCGCGGCACACGCCCTTCCGCGATCAGGTTGTCGAGGATCGTCGGCGTCGGCACCGTGTCGACGTACGCGTGGGCGTCGAACACCACGACGAGCGCGCGCGCCGGATCGTCCGCGCGGTAGCCGGCCGGTCGATACAGGTACACGTCGCGGGTATTGCCGAGCACGGTGCTGGCGAACCGGTAAGCGGTCAGCGAGCCGACCGGCACGTTCGCGCGCGGGGCGATCCACGGCTGCGGCGGCGCGTCGCGCAACTCGAGCACCGACTTGCCCTGGAACGGATCGGGCGCGGGATGCATGAACGCGTGCGGATTGAGCGGATCGCGCTGCGCGGTCGCAAGAATCGCGCGGCGCCGCGCACCGTCGTCGAGATCCAGTTCGGGGACGTCGGGCGCGAGCAGGTAGCTGATGCGCGTCGTGGCCGGCACCACGTAGCTGCGGTACCAGACGTCGCTGCCCGGCAGGTGCCGTAGCGTGTCGTGCTCGCCCGACGGGCTGCCGAGCACCCGCACGTTGTCGCGCGCGCCGCGCCACAGGAACGTGACGAGCCGCGTTGCTTCGTCGGGCGGGTTCAGGCCGCGCGCGATCGTTGCGTCGGTGCGCGCCGGCTGCGCGGGCACCGGTTCGACGAGCGGCGTGCCGCTTGCCGCCACCTCGCGCCAGAACGCGTCGGTCGACCCGCCCGCCGCGAGTTCGGCGGCGAGCTGCGCGACGCGCGGGCTCGCGATGCCGGGCACCGGTGCGTGCTGCTGCGCGCGCGGTACGCGACTCACGATCGCAAGCCGGTACGCTCGCCGGCCGTCAGCCGACAGTGCGCCGGCCTCGGGCGCCGACACCTGCAACACGTAGCCACCGTCCGCCGGCGCGACGAACATGAAATCGCGCGACTGGCCATCGGCCGTCACGAGTCGCCGCAGAGGGCGGCCGTCGCTCGTCGCGAGATCGACATTCGCCGCCGCGCCGTCGAGGCGCCCCTGGACGAACGTACCGGCATCGAGCGCCAGCGCGTGCGCCGTCTGCTCGCGCGCGACATTGCCCGTCACCACCTCGCCCGTCGCGAACGTGCCTTCCGCGTGCGCGGTCGACATGCCGATCGCCGCCAGCGCCACACCGACACGCCACGTACCCGCCATGCGCATCGCCCATTTCCGGAGAGTCATCATCGTGCGCCTCAGAAGTCGATGGTGGCCGACACCTTGAAGGTGCGCGGCGCATTCTGCGTGACGTAACCGTCGTTGAAGGTGCCGGCCCAGAACGTGCGGTTCGCGACGTTCTCGACGGCGCCGCGCAGCACGACCGCCTTGCCGGCGACCTGCGTCGCGTAGCGCGCGCCGAGATCGAAGCGGGTCCAGCCGGGGATGCGCTGCGTGTTCGTCGAGTTGACGAACTGCGCGCTCGTCGCCACCGCGCGGCCGGACAGCGTCAGCCCGCGCACCCACGGCGCATCCCATTCGAGGCCGAGGTTCGCCGTCCATTTCGGCACGCCGTACGCCGTGTTGCCGTCATAGGCACCGCCGGCCGTGTGCGTCAGCAGCGCCTGCGTGTACGCGACGCCGCCCAGCACGCGCAGCCGCGGCACCACCTGGCCGAACACGTTCCATTCGACGCCGCGGTTGCGCTGCTCGCCATCGGCGCTGTACAGGTTGGTCGCGGGGTCCTTCAGCATGCTCGGCTTCGTGATCTGGAACAGCGACAGTGTGTTCGCGAAGGTGTCGGTCTCCCATTTCGCGCCGACCTCGACCTGCTTGCTCTTGTACGGCGCGAACATCTGGCCATAGTTCTTCGCGGTGACGTCGGACACGGTGTCGCCCTGGGTCAGCCCTTCGACATAGTTCGCATACAGCGACACGTCCGGCCCGAACGGCCTGACGACGAGCGCGAACGCCGGCGTCAGCGCGGTTTCGTTGTAGTCCGCGGTCTTCAGTCCCGTCGCGGCCGCATAGGTCTTCGCATGGACGCGCTGGCTGCGCAACCCGACCGTGAGCTGCACGCGATCGCGTGCGAGCGACAGCGTATCGGCCAGCGCGACGCTCGTCAGCGCGGACTCCGACGTCTTCGGCGCCGGGCCCGGCGACGGCGCGAGCGGCGGATCGATCGGCGCGTAGATGTTCGACGCGAACGTCGCGCTTGTCCGGTTGATCGTGCCGGCCTCGATCTGCAGCGACGTCACGCCGAGCGACACCTGATGGCTGACGGGCCCCGTACGAAACCGGGCGCGGGCGCCGGCCTCGATCGACGTCGTGTCGGTATAGCCGTTCTGGTTGTACGTCACCGCGCGATAGTTGCCGTTCGGCTGGATCGCGCCGGCCCGCGTCCCGTTGATGAAACCCGCGTAGCGATAGCTGAGGCCGCCGATCCCCGCGTAGGCGGTGATCCGGTCGGTCAGGTCGAGTTCGCCGCGCGCGACGACGGCCTGGTTGTCGAGCTTGCCCCATGCGCCGCGCAGCAGGTTCGTGCCGGGCGACGGCGGGCTCACGACCTGGCTCGCGAACGACGCCATCCACGGGCTGCCGTTGTCGAAACGTTCGGTGTCCGTATAGGCATCGAGCGAGAAACGCGCACGCTCGCCTTTCACGTCGAACGCGAGCGACGCGAACTCGCGCTTCTTGTTCTGCCCGTCCATCGTCGTGCGGCCGTCGCGATACGCGCCGTTCACGCGGATGCCGACCTGGTTCCTGTCGCCGAAGCGCCGGCCGAGATCCGCATGCACGCCGAACTGGCCGTCCGAGATGTAGTCGGTGGTGAGCCGCGCGAGCGGCGTATCGCCTGCCCGCTTCGGGACGAGGTTGATCGCACCGCCGACGCCACCGCTCGGCGAGATGCCGTTCAGCAGCGCGTTCGGCCCTTTCAGCACTTCGATACGCTCGATGAATTCGGTGGGCGAGTGACCGTACGGCGCGAGCCCGTACATCCCGTTGAACGCGAGATCGTCGGCGATCACGTTGAAGCCGCGGATCGTGTAGTTCTCGACGATATGGCCGGTCGACGTCGTGAAGCGCACCGACGGATCGTTCTCCAGCACGTCGGCGACGGTGCCGGCCTGCTGGTTCTCGATCAGCGCCGAGGTATAGCTCGTGATGTTGAATGGCGCATCCATGAAGTCGGCGTTGCCGAGCATGCCGAGCCGGCCCCCACGCGCAACCTGACCGCCGGTGTACGCCTCGGGCAACGCCTCCGCTCGCGCATTCACGACGATCGTCGGTAGCATCGCGCCGGCGCCCGCCGCGGCCGGCCCGGCCGACGCGCGGCCCCGCACGAGGAGATCGGAAGAGCGGCGGGTAGGGGAAGAGTGTAAGA
>NZ_JAAGPE010000328.1:0-9393 GCF_017104605.1 Burkholderia sp. Ac-20384
TGGCGCCACCACCGATCGCGCCGCCCACCACTGCGCCGGTGCGGCCGCCCAGTGCATCGCCGACCGTTGCGCCGGCGATACCGCCCAGCGCACCGCCGAGCGCGTTGTCCCAGTTGTCGGCCGCGGCCGGCAGTGAAATCACTACAGCCGCGGTGACGATGAATGCGGAGGCGATCTTCTTCAACATGCGAATGCTCTTCCTTGTGCTCAATCTGAAGTCCGGTTTCTTGCGTTGCTGCCGATTCGTTTCAACGAGTCTTTTCAACGAAAGGCCGGCGAAAGATAGCACTCCGATCAAACCAAGGTTCGCCATTGTCGTAACAGATTGTGTGCGCGGAAAGCTACCCCGGGCATCGCTGATTTTTTAGCTCGACTCCATTATTTCTCCATCGAACGGCACAAAAACGTCCATCGACTTCAAGCTCTTGTGGCAAGCCGTTCTCCGACAACCCGCAGAAGCGTAGTTGACCGCCGGCTCGGCAACTGGGTGACGCGACGCAACTCCAGTTTTGAAAGCTCGGCAAACCAGGGGCATCCATGCATGCCCCACGGAAGACGAGCGGGCCCTCAAGCGCGCAGCGACGGCGCAAGCGCCAGCACGGTTTCAAGCACGGCCCGTCCGAACGTGCGGGCGTACGCCGCCACATCGGCGTCGTCGCGTGGGCGGTCAGCGCTCTCCTTGAACGGCAACTCGATGGTCAGCGCCAGCGCGTCGAATTGCTCCGCAACCCACGGGATGCATTTCCTTGGGCTCGCGTGGTCAGGTCGATCGACGGAATAGCCGCGTGCCGTCTGGAAGACGGGAGAGCGTCGCAGCAGATCCTCGTCGAACGCGCGGCGCAAGGCCTGCAAACGTGGCGTCCAGGCGGGGCTACCGTCGGCGCCCACCGAGAAGACGTGGGGCAGGACCTCGTCGCCATGGAAGTCGACGAGCAGGTCGAGCCCGAGTGCGTGCATGCGCCGGCGCACGGCGGCCGTCTCGGGCGCGTCCGGATACTCGCGGTCCCAGCAGCGATTGAGGTTGGCGCCGCGCGCGTTCGTCCGCAGGTTGCCCAGGCGTACGCCGTCCGGATTGACGTTGACGACGACGTGCACGGCGTGGCCGCCGGTCTCCCAAACGGGACGCAGCTCGCCGCACAGTGCCTGCACGAGGCCCTCGAGGCAGTAGCTTCCCTGCGATTCGCCCGGATGCTGGCGGGCCATGAACCAGAGGCGCGCGCGCGGCGCACGACCCTCGAACGAGAGCATGCGGATCGGTTCGCCGAGCGAGGAGGCACCGAGGGTCTCCAGCGTCGCGCCTGCCTGCGTCGCCTGAGCGACGAGCTCGTCCTCGGCGGCGCGGTCGAAGGTCGGGAAATAGGCGAAGCGCAGGCGCCGGGCGGGGCCGGGCGCGCGGAAGGCGAGCGCGTCGCCGTCGAAGCTCGTCGGCAGGCGGCACCAGGCCGCCGCTTCGCCGCCGTCGGCACGCATGCAGACGCGGTAGTCGACCCAGCCTTTCGGGTAGGACGAGCTGGCCAAACCCTCGATGCGTACGTCGATGCCCTCGGGCGGCACATCGACCAGCTCGAAGGCGAACCATTGGGAGAATTCGGCCGCGTTGTCGCTGCGCAGACGCAAGCGCAGGGGCGAGCCGGTGGGGGTGGCCGCGGCGACGTGGTCGATGGCGGCGGCTTCGAAATCGGTGTCGATGTGCATCGGTCGGGTCTTGGAACAGTGTCGGGAGCTGCGGGATCAAGGCGCTGCATTTTGTGCGTCGCGATCTCGGCGTCGATTGTGTCGCGCGCCTCGCCCCGGCCTTGGTACGCAGAGCGGCGGCCGAGCGCGGCAATGAGGCCGCGCGCCGCGAAAGACCCGTTGTGCGCGGGTTCGATCGACAGCACCGCGGCGCCGGGCCGCGACAACGATAGCAGGAGTCGCCAGCGCGCGCCGAGCCATTGACTCCCGCGCGAATCGGCCAATGACCGCGCCACAACTCCTTCCGACGCCTCATGACGATCCCGCTTACAACCCCGTTAACGTCGATCGGCACGGTGGTCGGCGAGATGGCGCGGGATTGCTTCCGCCGCGGCGAGAATCGCGCGAATGATATTTTCTGCGACTCAATCGATTGCCGAAAATATATTGGACGTCTCGGAATGGATGCTGCATTGTTCACGCATTCGTCGTGATCACGGAAATTGTGCCGAAGGGCCGGTGACACGAGAGAACGCCATTCACGAATGCGGTCGCGGCTCCTGTTCCCGGAGTCGCGGCGCTGGTCCGCCGGGACATTGCAAATCATGTCCGTGTGCCAGGCCGGGGCATCAGAGAAAGAAAAGCGGCGAAAAGGACCTGAGACGATGATGGAGATGCAATGGACGCGGGCGGGATGGCGGATCGGGCACGAGCCCGACCCGGCTTCGCCGCTACGCCCAGACCGAGATCTGCTCGACCGACAACGCAGTCGCGACGGCGGGGCGGCGGAGCATGCGCTCCGTGTGCTCCGCCCAGTGCGCGAAACCGCGCATGTCGAGCTTCAGCATGTTCCCCCATTTGAAGAAGATCAGCAGCATCGGATCGACGATCGAGTAGTGGTCGCCGAGCGCCCAGTCGCGCGCGGCGAGCCGCTCGTCGATCTGCGCATACGCCGTGAGGATGCCCGCGCGGCCTTTCTCGCGGATGCCGTCATGCGCGGCCGTGTCGTCGCTGAAGCGCGACGGATGGAAATTGAGCGCGACCGTCCCGGGCAGCACTGACGCGAGCCAGTTCATCCATTCGACGGCGCGTGCGACGCCCATCGCGGTATCGGGCACCAGCCGCGCCTGCGGAAAGCGCAGCGCAAGATAGAGCAGGATCGCGGACGACTCGGTCAGCACCTCGTCGCCGGTATGCAGCACGGGCACCTTGCCTTTCGGGTTGAGCCGCCGGAATTCGGCGCTCTGCGTCGCACCGTCCTTGATCGAGACGAGCGCGAGTTCGAAGGGTTCGCCCAGCTCACGCAAGATGACGTGCGGTGCAAATGAAAGATGGCCGGGGCAGTAGAACAGCGTATGAGTTTTCATATTGATTAAGTCTCCTATTTATCTCTGATGGAGATGCTGGCCGGGTTTGTCGGGTCGACGCGTCGCATGGTGCATGACGCCCGATCGAAAGTCAAAAGCGAAAGACGATGTGAAGGACTCTGCGGTTCGATGAAGACGGTGCTCGCAGCGCGCGGGCCGGGATGAACGAGTGTTTCTGGAGCGTGATCGTGATGCGGATGATGAGCCTCGACGAATTGATCGACAACGTGAAGACGTTTCTGGCCGGTATCGACCCGGGCGCACCGGCGCGCGTGACCGCACAGACGAACCTGCTCGACGCCAACCTGCTCGATTCGCTGTCGCTCGTGCATTTCGTCCTGTTCATCGAGCAGACGTTGCGGATCGAGATTCCGATCGGCGACTTCGTGCTCGACTCGATCGCATCGGTTGCGGCGATCTACGATCACTACGTGCTCGGTACGCCGCGCACCGCGGGGGCGTGGCTCTGATGCACCCGTACGCGATCACGGTCACGGGCACCCCGATCGGGCGTGCGGCGCGATGACGGCAGACGACCTGCTGCACGGCGAGCATTTCACGTACTTCGCGTATGGCTCGTGCATGAACCGCGCAAGCCTGTCCGCATCACTCGGCTGCGACGCGACGCCGTATTTCGAGGGGGCGGCGCGGCTCGACGGGCATCGCCTGGCGTTCAACTACGCGTCGCTCAACGAGCCGGTCTGCTGCGCGAACATCGAGCCGGCCGCCGGGTCGATCGTCGAAGGCGCGCTGTACCGGTTGCCGGTGCGCATGCTCGACGCGCTGGAGCGCCGCGAAGGGGTGCATCTCGGCCGCTACGTGCGTTGCGCAGTCGAAGTGCGGGAGTCGGGCGGGTTGCGCGTGCGTGCGCTCACGTATCGCGGCGCGGTCACGCTCGATTGCGAAGCGGCGCCGAGCGCGCGCTATCGCGACCTGCTGGTGCGCGGGCTGGCGGACGCAGGGGTATCGGCGGCGTATCGCGACCGGACGGTCGCATACATGGCCGGGCTGCGCGATCGTCCGCCCGAAATGCAGTGACGGCCGCCGCGCGCGGCCGGATGGGATCAAGGCATCGAATGCTCCACAAGAGCGCTCGGTCCAGCGGTGCGTTCCCGACTTCGAACGTCGATGAACGTCTTAAAGGCGCCCTAAGCGGGCATGTGAGCAAAAGGCGAAACATGAAGAACGCTTTCGACTACCCGCGCGCCACGCGCGCGTTACGCCTCGCCGGCGAAGCAGTTCCCGGGCACAACGACGTACAACGAGCCCCCGGACGCACGGCCAGGCCGCCATCGGCCCCCGCAAGGCCGATGCGCACCTGATTCGCATCACTCGACCCGGCTACGCATCGCCTGACGCATGCCGCACGCCTGCGTGCGGCACGCGGCATCCCACGCACACGAACGCGCCGACCGCAGGAGGACGGCCCGCCGCCGTGCGCGCCGGATCGCGGACGTGATCGTCGGGCGAAGCGCGCAGCACGCAGTGCGCAACGAAAAACAACCGATCGCAAGAAAGGAAAAAAATGATGGAGACGCTCGTATCGACCGTATCGCCCGCCTTGCGGGTGTCGGAGGAAGCCGCTTATCGCAAGGTCGCGTGGCGGCTGATGCCGTTGCTGCTGTTCTGTTACCTGGTGTCCTATCTCGACCGTGTGAACGTCGGCTTCGCGAAGCTGCAGATGGCCGGCGATCTCGGGTTGTCCGACGCGGCCTACGGGCTCGGCGCCGGCATCTTCTTCTTCGGCTATTTCATCTTCGAGGTGCCGAGCAATCTGATCCTCCACCGCATCGGCGCACGCGTGTGGATCGCGCGGATCATGGTGACGTGGGGCGCGGTATCCGCGCTGACGATGTTCGTCACGACGCCGACGGCCTTCTACGCGATGCGCTTCCTGCTCGGCGCCGCGGAGGCCGGCTTCTTTCCGGGCGTGATCCTGTACCTGACCTACTGGTATCCGGCCCATCGTCGCGGGCGGATCACGACGGTGTTCATGACGGCCGTCGCGCTGTCGGGCGTCGTCGGCGGCCCGATCTCCGGCTACATCCTGAAAGCGTTCGACGGGACCAACGGCTGGCACGGCTGGCAGTGGCTGTATCTGCTCGAAGGGCTGCCGTCGATCGTCGCGGGGCTGCTCGTCTACACGCTGCTCGACGATCGCATCGCCCATGCGAAGTGGCTGAGCGAGGACGAGCGGGCGCTGCTCGAGCGCAACGTGAATGCGGAGGAAGCGGTCAAGTCGCACTTGTCGCTCGGCGCGGTGCTGGCGAATCCGCGCGTGTGGCTGATGTGCGCGATCTACTTCTCGTTCGTGATCGGACTGTACGGCGTCGGCTTCTGGCTGCCGACGCTCATTCATGCGACGGGCGTGGCCGATCCGCTGACGATCGGGATGCTGTCGACGGTGCCCTACGCGCTGGCGGTGGTCGCGATGATCGCGATTGCGCGCAGCTCGGACCGGCATCGCGAGCGTCGCTGGCATCTCGCGGTGCCTGGTGCGATGGGCACGATCGGGCTCGTGCTCGCGGTCGGATGGGCGCATCAGACCGGACTGGCGATCGCGGCGCTGACGCTCGCGACGATGGGCATCCTCACCGCGATCCCGCTGTTCTGGAGCCTGCCGACCGCGTTCCTCGGCGGCACCGCGGCCGCGGCCGGGATCGCGATGATCAATTCGATCGGCAATCTCGCGGGCTTCCTCGGCCCGTACCTGATGGGGCTGCTCAAGCAACTGACCGCATCGAACGACGCGGGCCTCTACATGATGGCCGGCTGCATGGCGCTGGGCGGGCTGCTCGCGCTGTCGTTGCCGAAGGCGCTGGTGAACCGGTAGCGCGACGCGCGGCCGTTCCCCCCATGCACGGAGACAGGACATGATCCACAACGAACCCGCACGGTTCCCCGACCAGTCGATCGGCGCGTCGCCGCAGCGCTTTCGCGATGCGATGTGCCGCGTGGCGTCGGCCGTTCACGTGCTCACGAGCGACGGGCCCGCAGGGCGCTGCGGCATGACCGCGACCGCCGTGCTGTCGGTGTCCGATGCGCCGCCGACGGTGCTCGTGTCGGTCAACCGCGGCAGCGTGTCGGCGCAGCGGCTGATCGCGAACGAGGTGTTCTGCGTGAACACGCTCGGTGCGGCCGACCGCCTGCTCGCCGACGTGTTCGCGGGCCGCACCACGCACGAACGCGACGCGCGCTTCACGGTGGGCGACTGGGGCGAGCTCTCGACGCGCGCGCCGGTACTGTCGAGCGCGCGCATCGCGCTCGACTGCCGGCTGGTGGCGTCGATGAGCGCGGCGACGCACGAGTTGCTGGTCGGCGAAGTGGTGGCGCTGCACTGCGCGGCGCCCGATGACGAGGCGCTCGTCTATCTGCAACGCGAATTCCGCGTCGTGTGACGACGCGTGCCGACAGGATGATCGACATGAAACGCGAAATCGTACAAGCCACCAACCGCTGCCGCGGCGAGATTCTCGCCGGCGGCTTTCGGACCGACGTCGCGCGCATCGCGCAATGCGCGCGCACGCATCTCGGCGACTACGCCGACAACCCGCACGTGCGCGCGCTGCTCGTGACCCTGGAGAACCGCTGCCTCGCATCGGGGCGCCTGCTCGACCTCACGTACTCTGTGGACCCGAGCTTCATCCTCGGGTTCTTCGACGTGCCGTACAACGCCGACGCGTTCCTCGAAGCGGCCACGATCGCGCCGGTGCCGATTCCGCCGAGCGTGCTCGCGATCGCGCCGGACGGCAACGCGCTGCCGGTGCAGATCCGCATGTGCACGGACGGCTTTCGCAACCCGCTCGCGGTTGCGGTGTTCGGCGAGAACTTCATCGATGCCGACCTGTGCGCGTATCACAAGGCGTACTACTTCATCGACAAGTTCGTCGAGCGCTTCAAGCGCTACACGCGCCCGGCGATCGAGGCGAGCTGGTCGCCGACTGCGTTCCCGGACCTGCTCGCGGCGGACGACGCGCTGCTCACGCAGGCGAGCGCGATCTGGGTCCACCTGCACGAGTACCACCATCGCACGGGTTTCCTGCCGATTCCGGAGCATCTCGATGCGAAGAGCACCCGCAACGGCGCGGGCGCGGAGGAGCTGCGGGTGGACATCCTGTCGATCCTTGCGCTGTTCCGGCTGCGCTCGGACGACCGCGTGCTGCGCGCGTCGATCCAGTACATCCTGGCCGAGCGCCTGATCCGCTATCCGCTGCAGGCGCCGCCGCTCGACAACTACGACGCGCGCTCGTCGGTCGCGCTGTTCCATTACCTGTCCCGCCACGGCGTTATCGCGCAGCGTGGCGGCACGCTCTATTTCGAAGGGGGCTACGAACGTCTGACCCAGGCGCTCAGGTCCATCGTGATCAAGCTGACGGCGCTCGAATACAAGCTCAGCGTGTCGTCCGATCTCGACCGGAGAAAGATCCTGTCGTTCGTGCTGCCGACGCTCGCGAAGAACGACAACAACTGGGGCGCGGCCGGACGGCCGCATTGACGGCGGCCCGCCGGCCGCCCGCCCGTCTTTTCGAACCGAATCTATCGAGGATCAGGATGCCTACCTACCGTTCACGCACTTCCACCCACGGCCGCAACATGGCGGGCGCGCGCAGCCTGTGGCGCGCCACCGGGATGACCGACGCCGATTTCGACAAGCCGATCATCGCGGTCGTCAACTCGTTCACCGAGTTCGTGCCGGGGCACGTGCACCTGAAGGATCTCGGCCAGCTCGTCGCGCGCGAGATCGAAGCGGCCGGCGCGGTCGCGAAGGAATTCAACACGATCGCGATCGACGACGGCATCGCGATGGGCCACGACGGCATGCTATACAGCCTGCCGTCGCGCGAGCTGATCGCCGACAGCGTCGAGTACATGGTGAACGCGCACTGCGCGGACGCGATGGTGTGCATCTCGAACTGCGACAAGATCACGCCGGGGATGCTGATGGCCGCGATGCGCCTGAACATCCCGGTGATCTTCGTGTCGGGCGGCCCGATGGAATCCGGGAAACTGACGTTCCGCGGCAAGCACCGCGCATTCGACCTGATCGACGCGATGGTGGTGGCCGCCGATTCGCAGGTGACGGACGACGAGGTGCGCGCGGTCGAGAACGTCGCATGCCCGACCTGCGGCTCGTGTTCCGGGATGTTTACCGCGAACTCGATGAACTGCCTCGCCGAAGCGCTCGGGCTCGCGCTGCCGGGCAACGGTTCGGTACTCGCGACGCATGCCGATCGCAAGCGCCTGTTCCTCGAGGCCGGGCGCGTGATCGTCGATCTCGCGCGCCGCTACTACGAGCAAGACGATGCGAGCGTGCTGCCGCGTTCGATCGCGACGCGCGATGCGTTCGAGAATGCGATGACGCTCGACATCGCGATGGGCGGCTCGACCAACACGGTGCTGCACCTGCTGGCCGCCGCGCACGAAGGCGAGGTGCACTTCACGATGGCCGACATCGACCGGCTGTCGCGCCGCGTGCCGGTGCTGTGCAAGGTCGCGCCGTCCGTTCAGGACGTGCACATGGAGGACGTGCACCGTGCCGGCGGCGTGATCGGGATCATGGGCGAGCTCGATCGCGCGGGGCTGCTGAACACGACGCTGCCGACCGTCCATGCGCCGAGCGTCGCCCACGCGCTCGCACGCTGGGACGTGATGCGCAATCGCGTCGATTCGGTGTCGCGCTTCTATCGCGCGGCGCCCGGCGGCGTGCGCTCGCACGTCGCGTTCAGCCAGGAAAACCGCTACGACGAGCTCGATCTCGACCGCAAGACCGGCTGCATCCGCGAGGCCGAACACGCGTTCTCGCGCGACGGCGGCCTCGCGGTGCTGTTCGGCAACATCGCGCGCGACGGTTGCATCGTGAAGACCGCGGGTGTCGACGGCGGGATGCTGAAGTTCACCGGCACCGCGCGCGTGTTCGAAGGGCAGGAGGAAGCCGTCGAGGGCATTCTCGGCGGCGCGGTCGGCCCGGGCGACATCGTGATCGTCCGCTACGAGGGGCCGCGCGGCGGGCCGGGCATGCAGGAGATGCTCTATCCGACCAGCTACCTGAAATCGAAGGGGCTCGCGAAGCAGTGTGCGCTGATCACCGACGGCCGCTTCTCCGGCGGCTCGTCGGGGCTGTCGATCGGGCACGTGTCGCCCGAGGCGGCGGAGGGCGGCGAGATCGGGTTGCTCGAGAACGGCGACACGATCGAGATCGACATCCCGAACCGCTCGATCAACGTCCTGGTATCCGACGACGAACTGCAGCGCCGCCGCACGGCGATGGCGGAGCGCGGGGAGCGCGCGTGGCAGCCGGAGAAGCGGCAGCGCCGCGTGTCCGGCGCGCTGCGCGCGTACGCGGCGATGACCA
>NZ_JAAGPE010000329.1:0-9290 GCF_017104605.1 Burkholderia sp. Ac-20384
TCGTCGCCGAGGCGCAATGGAAGCTCGACCAGAAGCGCGTCGCCGCGCCCGCCGCCGGGCGCGTGTACGACACGCTGTACCGCGTCGGCGAATGGGTGCAGGCCGGCAATCCGGTCGTGCAGATGCTGCCGCCGCAAAACCTGAAGGTGCGCTTCTTCGTGCCGGAGGCCGCCATTGCATCGCTCGCGCCGGGGCGCACGGTCGCGATCCACTGCGACGGCTGTGCGGCCGACGTGTCCGCTCGCATCACCTACGTGTCGAGCGAGGCCGAATACACGCCGCCCGTGATCTACAGCAACGAGAGCCGGACCAAGCTCGTGTTCATGATCGAGGCGCGCCCCGCCGTTGCCGACGCGCCGAAGCTGCACCCGGGCCAGCCCGTCGCCGTGAGGGTGCCATGAGCGTGCCGCCCGCACCGTACGCGATCGACGTCGATCGCCTGAACAAGCATTTCGGCGACAAGCATGTCGTGAAGGACGTGTCGCTGCGCGTCGCGCGCGGCGAGATCTTCGGCTTCCTCGGGCCGAACGGCAGCGGCAAGACCACGTCGATCCGGATGATGTGCGGGCTGCTCACACCCGACTCGGGCAGCGGCACCTGCCTCGGCTACGACATCGTGCGCGACAGCGCGCAGATCAAGCGGCGCGTCGGCTACATGACGCAGCGCTTCTCGTACTGGGAAGACCTGTCGATCCGCGAGAACCTAGACTTCGTCGCCCGTGTGTACGGGATGCCCGACCGCAAGGCGGCCGTCGCGCGCGCACTCGACGGGCTCGGCCTCGCGAGCCGCGCGGACCAGCTCACGGGCGCGCTGTCGGGCGGCTGGAAGCAGCGCCTCGCGCTGGCCGCCTGCATGCTGCACGAACCGGCGCTGCTGCTGCTCGACGAGCCGACGGCCGGCGTCGATCCGGCCGCGCGCCGCGACTTCTGGGAAGAGCTGCACCGGCTGGCCGCACAAGGGATCTCGGTGCTCGTCAGCACGCACTACATGGACGAGGCCGAGCGCTGCCACAAGCTTGCGTACATCGCGTACGGCGAGCTGCTCGCGCAGGGCACGTCGGCGGAGATCGTCGCGTCGCAGGGGCTCGCGACCCGCGCGATCACCGGTGCGCATCTGAGCGAACTGTCCGCCCGGCTGCGCACGCTGCCGGGCGTCGACCAGACGGTCGTGTTCGGCTCGGCGCTGCACGTGAGCGGCCGCGATCGCGCGCAGCTCGACGCGACGCTTGCTGAGGTCGCCGCGCAAGCCGAAGGGCCTGCCGCACTGCAGGTCGCGCCGATCGACACCGGCCTCGAAGACGTGTTCATTTACATGATGGGCCGCGCATCAGGGCCATCCGCGCCGCCCGGCGGAGCGTCGTCATGAACGCGTGGGCGCGCCTGCGCGATTCGTTCTCGGTCGCACGCTGGTGGAGCATCGTGCTGAAGGAATTCCTGCAGCTGCGGCGCGACCGCGTGACGTTCGCGATGATCGTCGGCGTGCCGATCATCCAGCTCACGCTGTTCGGCTTCGCGATCAACACCGATCCGAAGCACCTGCCCACCGCGGTGATCGTCGCCGATGCGAGCCCGTTCGCGCGCAGCTTCGTCGCCGCGATGCGCAATTCCGCATACTTCGACATCGTCGAGACGCTGCCTGACGAAGCGGCCGGCCGGCATGCGCTCGCCCGCGGCGACGTGCAGTTCGTGCTGACCGTGCCGGCCGATTTCTCGCGGCGGCTGCTGCGCGGCGAGCGTCCGTCGCTGCTCGTCGAGGCGGACGCGACCGATCCCGTCGCGACCGCGTCGGCGATCGGCGCGCTGCCGGGCCTCGTGCAGCCCGTCGCGGACAAGGACCTGACGGGCCCGCTCGCCTACCTGAACGGCCGCCCGGCCGCGTTCGACGTCGTGCTGCACCGGCTGTACAACCCCGAGGGCATCACGCAGTACAACGTCGTGCCGGGCCTGATGGGCGTGATCCTGACGATGACGATGGTGATGATGACGGGCCTCGCGATCACGCGCGAACGCGAGCGCGGCACGATGGAGAACCTGCTCGCGACGCCGGTGCGGCCGCTCGAGGTGATGACGGGCAAGATCGTCCCGTACGTGCTGATCGGGCTGATCCAGGTGTCGATCATCGTCGTCGCGGCGCGGTTCGTGTTCGACGTGCCGTTCGTCGGCGGCGTGTTCGCGATCTACCTGTCCGCGCTGCTGTTCATCGCCGCGAACCTGACGGTCGGCATCACGCTGTCGTCGCTCGCGCAGAACCAGTTGCAGGCGATGCAGCTCGCGGTGTTCTACTTCCTGCCGAACATCCTGCTGTCGGGCTTCATGTTCCCGTTCGCCGGGATGCCGAAGTGGGCGCAGTTCATCGGCAACCTGCTGCCGCTCACCTACTTCAACCGCCTCGTGCGCGGCATCCTGCTGAAAGGCAACGGCTGGAGCGACCTGTGGCCATCCGTGTGGCCGGTCGCGCTGTTCACCGTCGTCGTGATGGGCGTCGCGCTGCGCTTCTACCGGCGTACGCTCGACTAGGTGCCGCACGATGAAACCGGCTTCGCGTCGCCCCTCCTACGCCGCTCACGGCTGCACACTGGCCGCCGCGCTGCTTGTCGCCGGATGCGCGGTCGGGCCGGATTTCCACGCGCCTGATGCGCCTGCCACGCAGCGCTACACGCGCGGCGAGCCGCCGGCGACGACGGCCGCCACCGCCGGCCCGACCGGCGACGCGCAGACGTTCGCATCGGCCGCGCATACCCCGCAGCACTGGTGGACGCAGTTCGGCTCCGAACCGCTGAACCGGCTCGTCGAAACCGCGTGGCACAACAGCCCGACGCTTGCCGAGGCCCGTGCGCGGCTCGACGAAGCGCGGCAGGACCACGCGGCCGAAGCCGGCGCGACGATGTTGCCGAAAGTCGATGCGAGCCTGTCCGTCACGCGCGAGCAGGTCGACACGACCGCGTTCGGCCTGCCCGCCAACGTGCCCAGCCCGGGGCCATTCACGCTTTATGACGCGTCGGTGAGCGTGTCGTACGTGCTCGACGTGTTCGGCGGCAACCGGCGTGCGCTCGAAGCGCTGCGCGCGCAAGTCGACTACCAGGCGTTCACGTTCGACGCCGCGCGCCTGACGCTCGCGGGAAATGTCGTCGCAACCGCGATCCTGCGTGCATCGCTCGCGCAGCAAGTCGCGCTTACGCGGCAACTGATCGACGCGCAGGCGCGGCAGTTGCGCATCGTCGAAGCGCGCCTCGCGGCAGGTGGCGTTTCGCAGGCCGACGCACATGCGCAACGCGCGCTGCTCGCGCAGACGCAAGCGTCGCTGCCGCCGCTCGAGGCCCGCCTCGCGCAAGCCGGCCACCGGCTCGCGATCCTGCTCGGCGTGCCGCCGTCCGATGGGGTGTTGCCCGACCTCACGCTCGATGCACTCGCGCTGCCGCGCACGCTGCCCGTCGCGCTGCCGTCGACGCTCGCGCGCGAACGGCCCGACATCCGCGCGGCCGAAGCCGTGCTGCACCAGGCGAGCGCGAACGTCGGCGTGGCCACCGCGAACCTGTATCCGCGCTTTTCGATTTCGGCGGGGATCGGCTCGGAACGCACGCGCATCGCGGATCTCGTGAGCGGGCTCAATGTGTGGAATGTCGGCCTCGGCCTGACGCAACCGCTCTTTCACGGCGGCGAACTGCGCGCGAAGAAACGTGCGGCCGAAGCGGCGTACGACGCAGCGTTCGCGAGCTACCGGGAAACCGTGCTCGAGGCACTGCAGCAGGTGGCCGATGCAATGCGCGCGGTCGAGCACGACGCGGCAGCGCTGCAGGCCAGAGACACCGCCGCGCAGGAAGCGGCGGCCAGCAACAGGATTGCCGGTGATCGTTATGCGGCAGGCGGGATCAGCACGTTCGACCTGCTGGACGCACAGCGGCAGACGCTGCAGACGGCGCTCGACCGTACGCGGGCGCAGGCCGACCGGCTTGCCGATACGGCGGCGCTGTTTCAAGCGCTGGCGGGGAGCTGGACGGATGGCGCGGTGGATTGATCGCGCAATGCGGGCGCGATGCAGCGATCGCGGCGATCGCCGCAGTCGCACGAATCGCGCGGGCATAAAAAAACCGGCCCGAAGGCCGGTTTTCATACCGCATGCCGTAAGCGGCGTTCGCGCGCCGCGCGACATCAGAAGCGGTGGATCATGCCGACGCCGACAGCGATCTGGTTCTGGCCTGCGCCAGCTGCCACGCCATCGCCGATCTGGGTCGTTGCAGCCACGATGCCACCCGTCTTGCTCAGCGTATTGCCGGTTGCGTGCTGGTACGCCTCAAGTGCGTACAGGCCCGTACGCTTCGACAGGCTGTAGTACTGCGACAGCGTGACTTGATGGTACTTGGCCGCGCTCGTGATGCCGTTCGACTGGCTTGCCGCCGTATACGAGTAACCCGCTGCGAAGTCCCACTGAGCGGCCGCCTTCCAGTGCAGCACAGCGCCTGCCGTGTTGAAGATTGCTGTGTTGCGGAACGCCGAGCCAACACCCGGGGTGTACTGAACGTTCGTGTACGACACCGACACGTCCCATGCCGGCGTGAACTGGTAGCCGGCCGTCACACCGAGGCGCTGCTGCGATTGCGCCGTCTGGTAACCATTGTTGATCGCCGACACGGCCGGCTGACCGCCGCTCGTGACCGTCGAGTTGTCACCCCACACGCCGCCGCCAAGCGTCGAGTTGTTCACCTTCTGATAGCCGACCGCGATGCCTGCCGGGCCGTTCAGGTACTGGATCGCCGCGCTCCACGTCGAGCCGCGGTTCGTCGCGCCTGCGACGCCGCCGAACGAGTACGAACCGCCGACCGTGAAGCCGTAGAACTTCGGCGACATGTAGACGAGCGAGTTGTTCGCGCGGTAGCTGGTATCCAGCGAGTCGATATCACCCGGGTGCGCGCCGTATGCGCCCGTCAGCCACGTCGTCGGGCTGTACGGCGACAGCAGCGTGTAGTACGCGGTGTACTGGCGGCCAGCCGTCAGCGTACCGTACGCCTGGTTCGTCATCCCGACCCATGCTTGACGGGTGAAGATGCCACCGGCCCATTGCGACGCGCCGGTCGCCGAGTTCACGCCTGCTTCCAACTGGAAAATCGCCTTCGTGCCGCCGCCGAGATCTTCGCTGCCCTTCAGGCCGAAGCGGCTGCCAGCCCACACGCCGGTAGACATCGACACCTTCGAATGGCCGCCGCTCGTTGCGCCGGTCGACGGTGCCGCGTTGTTCTGGTAAGCCAGACCGTTATCGACGATACCGTACAGGGTCACGCTGCTTTGAGCGTGGGCGGCGGTAGCGGCTGCAAGGCCAGCTGCCGTCATGGCGACAGCGACGCGCTTTTTCATTGATTCTCCGTCCTCAAAGAATGTTTCTTTTGTGGTGTGGTTTTATGACCTGACACATGTGCGAGTACATGCCGGCGCAATTCTGACGGATTACCGATTATTTCCCAACACGCGCAGTCGGTCATCGTATGATCGACGCAACGCACGGGTTCACCAAGCGGTTACATAACACCTGAAAACGCTTACGCGGCGGGCCTCTCCGGCATTTCCCGGTGAAAACCCTAGCTTTACATTTTTACGGGTGCAACGCGACCGTCGGATGTCGTCAGATGCCTTCGACAAGACACATCTTACAAATGCGCGACCGCGGCAGACGCCACGATTCACGCCGCCGCGAAGGATCGCTGACGTTCATGACACCCACGTTTCGCCACACGAAATAATGAAAACGTTTTTAGTCGACGCGTGGGAGATCGAATGGTGATGGCCCGGCGAACGCGGGCCGAGGGGCGATGCCGGCATCTGTCGTGCCGGCATCGTTCAGTGCAATTCAGCGCGTGGCCGGCTGCACGAGATGCGCGCTCACGGCGTCGGCGAGCGCGGTCATGCGCGCGCGAATCGCGGTGTTCGAGCCGACCAGCGCGAGCGACGACGCCATGATCCGGTAGACGCGCTTTCTCGGCACCTTGGCCGGCTTCACCGGATCGAGCCACGCCGCGTGGCCGGCCAGCAGCTCGAGTGTTTCGAGGCCGATCATGATCGGCCACAGGCACGCGAGCCGCAGCCGCACGAAGCGGCGCGGGATCGCCAGCGTATACAGGCACGCGTCGCGATACTGGTCGAGCGTCACGCGCAGCAGGTCGACGAGCACGCCGCGCGCGCGCGCCGACGCATCGGGCGCCATCAGGTCGGCGACGCCGAGCCCGTGCGCGCCCAGCACGTCGTCGGGCAGGTAGCAGCGGCCGATGCGCAGATCCTTCCCGCAGTCGCGCAGGATGTTGGTCATCTGCAGCGCCTTGCCGAAACGGATGCCCTTCTCGCACATGTCCGGCAGGTTCCAGCCGCGGGCGGCCGGCGTGTGCATGCCGGTCATGTCGGTCCAGAACTCGCCCACGCAGCCGGCGACGAGATACGTATAGCGGTCGAGTTCGTCGCGCGTCGGCAGCGACGTGACGCGCCCCGACTGCTCGTCGGGGAACGTGCGCAGGTCGAAGACCATCCCCGCCGTCAGCGTCGCGACGACCTTGCGGATCGATGCGCGGTCGGCGTCCGGCTGCGTGCGCAGCAGCGCGAGCATTGGCTCCACCGAGCCGAGCAGCACGTGTTCGTGCGAATCGGTCTGCATCCGCGTCACGTCCTCGAGCGCACGCGACAGCGCGACGCCGTCGCCGAGCCGCTCGACCTCGTCGCGCAGGTCGGTCAGCAACGCCGCCCGGCGATCGGGGGCGACGAGCGCCGTGTCGGCGATCGTGTCGGCCGCGCGCGCGAGCAGGTACGCCAGGCCGACCGGGTCGCGCATGCCGTCGGGCAACACGCGCAGCGTCAGGTAGAAGGAGCGGGATACGTTCTTCAGCAGGTCGCCGAGCAGGAAAGCGGAATCGGTTCGAGTCGTCATGGGTCGGGAAAAATCGGCGGGCGCGGGCCCCGGACGCCCACGGGCGCCGGGCGACCGCGCCGGCCCGCGAGTCGCCGCATCGTTGCGCCCGCTGGGCGTTGGCCCTGGTGCGGCGATGCAAAATTCCCGCAAGTTTAGTGCATCCGGCTCGCGACCTGCCTGAGACCGCCGGAAAGCGCCACCCGCCAGGCGCAGTCAGCCACCCCGCACCGCCATCGCGCCCCAAAAATATTGAACGGAAAGGCGCAAGTAATACATATGTAATTATTCAGTGCGACGATCGCGTCCCATTCGACTCCGCGCGACACACCGCGACAGCCGCGCCGCCGGAGCGATCACCCCTTTCCGACTCTCGTTTCGAAGGTTCATCGACATGCTCTTCAAGCGCCCGACCTCCCTGCGCTACGTTCCGTTCGCCTGTGCCGCCGCGTTCCTGCTCGCTGCTTGCGGCGGCGACGACGATGTCGCATCCGATCCCACCCAGCCGATTTCCGCGAAGGTCCAGGTGGTCGGCCATCGCGGCGCAAGCGCGCTGCGCCCCGAACACACGCTCGCGTCGTACCGCAAGGCGGTCGAGGACGGCGCGGACGTGATCGAGCCCGACCTCGTGTCGACCCGCGACGGCGTGCTGGTCGCGCGTCACGAGAACGAGATCTCGGGCACGACGAACGTGTCGACGCTGCCGCAGTTCGCGAGCCGCAAGGCGACCAAGACGATCGACGGCGCGGAGCTGACGGGCTGGTTCACCGAGGATTTCACGCTCGCCGAGCTGAAGACGCTGCGCGCCCGCGAGCGCATTCCGCAGGTGCGCCCCGCGAACACCGCGTACAACGACCAGTTCGAGATTCCGACGTTCGACGAGATCGTCGCGCTCGCGAAGCAGCTGTCCGCGCAGACCGGCCGCACGATCCACCTGTATCCGGAAACCAAGCATCCGACCTACTTCCAGTCGATCGGCCTGCCGCTCGAGGACCGTCTCGTCGATGCGCTGCTGAAGGATTCGTACACGGCGCGCACGGCGACCGTCTACATCCAGTCGTTCGAGGTCGCGAACCTGAAGACGATCCGCAACCGGATCAAGTCGAGCCAGCCGAACTGGAAGCTCGTGCAGTTGATGGACGAAGCCGGCCAGCGCCCGTACGACTTCGTGAAGGCGAACGACAAGCGCACCTACGGCGACCTGTCGACGCGTGACGGCATGCGCGAGGTCGCGACCTATGCGAACGGCGTCGGCCCGTACAAGACGTCGATCATCGCGGTCGCCGCGGACGGCACGCTGCAGCAGCCGACGCCGTACGTGCGCTACGCGCACGAGGCCGGCCTCGTCGTGCATCCGTACACGTTCCGCCCGGAGAACAACTTCCTGCCCGCGTCGTTGAAGGACGGCGGCACGCCGGCCACGCGCAACACGGCCGGCTCGGTGCGCGAGATCCAGGCGTACCTGCGCGCGGGCATCGACGGCTTCTTCACCGACGATCCGGCCGTCGGCCGCACGGCGGTCGATACGTTCAAGCGCTGACCCGCACCGTGACCGGGCGCGACGCACGACGCGCCGCACCCGGTCGCATTGCATCGGTCAGATCACGTTGAAGTGATGCGTGCCGTCCCGCTTCAGCTGATCGACCAGCCCGTACTCCCAGTCGAGATACGCCTGCATCGCGGCCGCCGCGTTGTCGGTGCCTTCGTACGGGCGCCGGTAGCGGTCGACGCGCGGTGACGCCAGATGCGTCTCGCCGCTTTCGAGCGGCAGCCCGGCCTCGATCCACGCGGCCGTGCCACCGGTGAGCACCGAGATTTCAGCCGAAGCCGGCAGCAGCGCGCGGGCGTCGTCCGCCGCGAACCGCGCCAGCAGGCTCGATCCGCACGTGAACACATAGCGCTTCGCGGGCGGAATCGCCGCAAGCGCATCACGCAACTGCGCACGCACGGCGAACCACGCACCCGGAATATGGCGCTTCACGTAGTTCGCGCTGGCCGTCACGTCGACGATCGCCAGCTCGCCCGGTGCGGCCTCCTTCAGCCAGCCCGCGAGCGTAGCAGGCGAGATGTCCGTCACGGCCGGTGTCGCCGGCACAGCGCGCGGCGGCTGGCCGTGCTCGGCGAACTTCGCCGCACCGTCCTCCGGCTCGACGACCCGCACGTCCCAGCCCATCTGCGCGAGCCACGACGCGGTCATGTCGGCACGCACGCCGTCGTCGTCGGCGAGCACGATCCGCGCGCCGCGCACGGCCGCGTGATGGTCGGTCTCTTGCACGAGCTGGCCGCCCGGCGTGCTCAAAAAGCCCGGCAGGTGGCCGGCTTCGTATTCCTCCGGCGTGCGCACGTCGAAGCGGTACAACGTGCGGCCCGGCTCGTCGAGCGCGGCGACGTCCGCGAGCGCGATGCG
>NZ_JAAGPE010000330.1:0-9312 GCF_017104605.1 Burkholderia sp. Ac-20384
CTGGCCGACGTGGTGCCGCTCGAGGCGCTGCGCGTGCCGGCCGCGCTCGACGGCTCGGCCGGTCTGAACCGCGCACCGGTGCCCGCGCACCAGGCGGAGCTCAACACCGACCTGCAGGCAGTCCACGCGTGGATCGCGACGCGTGGCGCGCGTAGCGAGGCGACCCGCCGCGCGTACCGGCGCGAAGCCGAGCGGCTGCTGCTGTGGGCGATCGTCGTGAAGGGCAAGCCGCTGTCGTCGCTGAACACGATGGACTGCGCCGAATACCTGGACGGGTTTCTGCGGGACCCGCAGCCCGCCGCGCGCTGGATCGGCCGCAGCCGCGTCGAACGGTTCGATCCGGCCTGGCGGCCGTTCGTTGGCCCGCTGTCGGAGCGCAGCCGCGACACCGCGCGGCGGATCCTCAATGCGATGGGGGCGTGGCTGGTCGGCCAGCAGTACCTGCGCGTGAATCCGTTCGGCGGTCTGCCTGCCGCGCCGTCCGTGCCGATCGACGCGACCGGCCGCACGCTCACCCGCGCGCAGTGGCAATACGTGCTGCAAACCGTACTGCGCCCCACATCGGCCTTCAATCGGGCCTTCGACGTTGCCGGCGAGCAGGCCGCGAATCAGGCGACGCATGCACGCGACGTGTTCCTGCTGCTGTTCGCGTACGCGACCGGGCTGCGCCGCGCCGAGCTCGCCGCAGCGACGATCGGCGCACTCACGCGCACCGCGCTCGACGGCGCCTTGGATGATGCATGGAGCCTGCGCGTGATGGGCAACGGTCGCCGTGCGCGCACCGTGCCGATGCCACGTCGTTTGATCGACGCGCTGCGCGTGCAGCTGCGCCACCGACCGGTGCCGCTCACGCTCGAGACGGCGCCGGCCGACACGCCGCTGATCGCCCATCTCGTGACGGGCCAGGCGTTGCACCCGGACGGGGTCGGCTGGCTGTTCAAGGGGATTTTTGCACGGGCCGCCGACCAGCTGGCGATCGCGTACCCGAACGCGGCCGCGGATCTGCGCCGCGCGAGCACGCACTGGCTGCGCCACACCTTCGCGAACCACGGCCTGGACGCCGGCGCCGACATCCGCGACATGCAGGAGCTGCTCGGCCATGCGAGTCTGGGCACCACCATGCTCTACACAAAGGCGGACGCGGTACGGCAGTTCCAGTCAGTCGAGACGTTTTTCAACGTGGCGCTCGACGGTGCGGTAGGGCCGGACGGGACTCCGACGGCGGCGGCCACGCCAGCGTCGAGCCCGGTGTCGCACGCCGTCGGCGTGGAACCTGCCGACGCGGTGCGGATGGTCGACGTGCATGTGACGCTGAAGGTGGAGCCAAAACGCGACGGCGGCCGCGGCCGGGCGCGCGTACTTGAGCGCGTCGAGCGCGAGGTGCTGGCCGGCGTGGCGCGCACGCCGATCCGCGACGGCGTAACCGTGCTGCAGGTGCCGTTCGATGACGATGAGACGTTCGACCGGCGCGTCGACGACCTACTGGTCGCAATCGCGCTCACCGCGGAGCAGCATCGCTGCACGTCGGAAACCGAGGCATGGGCAGAGGTCGCGGGCGACCGCTGGCGCTGGTGAGATAATCGAGGCCGACGGGGCGATGACCGCCGCCGCCTCAATTCTCACGCGAAAAATGACACAGTACGAAAAGGCCCACGTGCCACGGTGGCTCGTTCTTAGCCTGCAAAGCTACGCCTTTTTGTGCGGCGTCAAATGGATCGAAGAAGATGGCTACAGACTTCATGAGAGGGTGCGCCAGAGCGATCTGAAGCGCTTGATGAGGCAGCAACTGCGTCGCAATCAGAAGGTCATCGAAGAGATTCCGTATAAGTGGATCGCGCGGCGCGAATTTCAATCGGAGCGATGGAGGGCGGACCTCGCGGTTCGTCTCCGTCGACTGAATGATGAAGCGAGCGTTGTGCATCGAACTCAGTTCGTGTTCGAGTTGAAATACCAGGACGCGGATTCGGAGGCATTCGACCGCGATCTGTACAAGCTTGCACGATTGCATCGAGCAGTGCGCGGTCGCACTTGGGATTGCCGGACTTTCCTCGTGGTCCTCGGTCGAGGCGAGACCCATGAGCGTTTTGCGGACATTGGTCGCCCTGGAACGTTTCGTTCGACCGAGACGCCGACTGTGCGCAGCACCTATGTAACCCGAGGCATTTTCACCGCGGCGGCGGTTGGTTGCGAACACGACGCCCATTACGTGTGTCTTGTCGAAGTCACTGATTGAGCGCGACAGCGTTTGGATCGTCGCCTGTCGAGAGCGGACCGTAGAATGCGCGATTTGCCAAACCAGCCGCGCCGTGCGCGGCGTGTGTAGCCGGTCGCGTCTTGATTCGGACGGGCGCGCGATCGAGAGGGAAAGGGGGGCGCAGTGAGAAAGACCGGAGCCCGCGGCCGCCGTCCATTAACCAAGGCACAACTGCTTCCATTGCCTGCAGATCAGGTACGCCGACTGTCGCTCAAACATCACCTTGCGTTGGCGTGTTTAGCCGATCGGCGAGGCGACGTGGAGTCACTGTCGGTGGTGGCGAACGTTGTCGAGCTCGCCCGCCGGCTTGACAAGGCCGCCATAGAGCTTTTTCGACTCGCGGATGACGCGCTCCGAACGTGCATCGACCGCGCAGAGCGAACCACGAAGATCATGGTGACCGAAAAAGAGCGCGAGGCAATCGCGGCTGTCCTCGTACTGCACGACGCGCAGCTGGGGAGGGTGGCAGCTCAGCGCTACCTCGATGCGCTCGAGATGGCAGCCACCCGCGCGCAGTAGATTGCAAGGGCGAGTGGCATCTGACTCGTTGTGGCTGGAATTAACAAGGAACGGCATGCGCTCCCGTGGCGCCGCCCGATCGTCTAGAGGTGGCTACAACGCCGCCCAGAAGCAGGCAAGATGAACCACGTGGTTCATGAGTGCACTGAGCAAAAAACTGGAGCTTTGAATTCAGCGATGAACGTTCGTACCATCTCAGTCGAATCCGCGAGCGCCCAGCGTGCGGGGGGCCTCATTTCGGACTTCATGCTTCAACGCATCGCCGGCGGTTGGTGTGTGTTACTCGTAGAGACGGGGCGCACGGATTCACTGCTCGCCGTGCAGCGGAAAGATCTTGACGCAGCGGATGAGAGCGCGACAACGTTCCGCACCTCGGATGAGGCGTTGGCGATCATCTATCAGATCGGCTTCGACATCGCGCGCAACGCGATCGGGATGTGGCGCCCTGAGCCGAAGCATATGGAGCGCCTTCAGAGTAGAACGATGGACGTATTGAAAAGTGTCGTCGATGCACCCAAGAACGCCACATGACGACTCGCTAAGCAGGAGCGCTTGATGCGAAACTTGTTGGTCGTGTTGTTGCTGATCGTGACGCTCGTGTTGGGCCGAGCTCTGGTGCGGATCGAAAACGCGCGGTACGCTTTGTGGCAAGGAATGTGCCCGAACCTGCGACAGGTGACTGCGGTGATCGGGGACAACAGTGCTGGCCCTGACGCACTGGCCTGTACGACGACGATTCAAACTCGCACCGGATGGTGGTGGCACCTTTACTACGCAGTGACCGATAACGGCTGAAATATCGAGGAGGAGGGGATGCGCAGGCTCGCGGAGATTGCAGTCGAGGTGAGAAGAGACTGGCACCCCATCAACAACGGGGCTGCCGTATCCGCTCTCGACGCGATGGCAACGATGGGGTTGGTCACGGAGCCCTATGGCTTCGACTCGAATGGGTATGGCGTGCTCAGCCAATTTCTTTCGAACGCGAAGGGATGGCGCGGCCCGGTAGCGCGGCGCATAAAAGCGGAGTTGGTCGCCATGTGTGCGCGCTAGCACAGGAGATCGAAACGGCAGTCGGAGGTTGCGATGAAACGAGTGAAGCGGTTCGTGGAGTACGAAGGCTGGAAGATCGAGGCGTCACCGACCATTTTGGCGAATCAGCGGCTCTTCGTCTCAGGTGTGATCGTCTCGCGTGGCGGCCAGCGATTCATTTTCACCGACCTTGGCAATCGCGTTTATCGAGCCCAAGCCTACGAACGCGGGATCGAATGGGCAATGCAGTGGATCGACAACAACTACCGACTCCC
This sequence comes from Burkholderia sp. Ac-20384, assembly GCF_017104605.1. Lineage (NCBI taxonomy): Bacteria > Pseudomonadati > Pseudomonadota > Betaproteobacteria > Burkholderiales > Burkholderiaceae > Burkholderia > Burkholderia sp. Ac-20384. The sequence goes on from NZ_JAAGPE010000330.1 coordinate 4,078, forward strand.
GGCACCTCAGTCTCCGAGTGAATCGCGGAAGTAACGACGGAGGTCGGTGGCCTGAGCTGCGGTGCCGCGGCTTGGCAAGCATCTCGCGACGTCCGACTCATAAGCCCGAACTGTCCACGCTGGGCCACGCCTCGAGTACCTTAAATTCCTTCGGCGAGGCAATCGGATTCAGCAGCAATCCAAAGAAGCCGCCGATATCGGCGGGATGCTGTAGAAAGCGTCCAGCGGGCTCGAGGCTCCCAAGTGTAACGTCTATCAGCTCGTCGGCGGCCGTGAGCACGACGGAGTGCGCGATAAACACGTGCATCTGCCCCTCGGAAAGAGGATCGAGGCGTTGGTAAAGCCATCCGCGGCGAACCGCGTCGCCGGGATGAGCGGCAACCCATGCGTCCGCGTTGTCGTGGCATTCGGCGCGCAGTGCCGCATATTTCGCTGGCTCGTCGCGTAGTTGCGTGATCAAACGTGCCGCCAGCGTGGTGAGTCGATCAGTCGCCGGCCAGGTGCCGAGAATGTGTGTACCCATGTAATCTCCATCGTCATATACCCAGTACTACGGCACACGGCTTCCCGAGCCATCGCTCAACTTTCATTGCAGGGTAGCTGGGCAAGAACGTGCGGGATATGGGCAAAGATGTGTGATTCATAGACATCGTTTCAACTAAAATGAAGCGATGGACCGAGAAATCACCGCGCGATTACGGTGGGTGCGTATGTATCACGAGACGGGTAATGCCGGCCTCGTGTGCGCACGGTGTGGCATATCTCGACCGACACTTCGCAAATGGCTACGTCGCTATCAGGAAGCCGGCGAGGCAGGTCTGCAGTCTCAGAGCCGTCGTCCACTCTGCAGCCCAAACCGAAGGGTGTCCGAGGCTGATCGGGCAACGATCCTCCGGTTGCGTGCTGAGCGCAAAGGCGCACGGCGGATCCAGAATGAACTGCGACTGTACGAGCAAAGAGAACTATCGCTTGCGACCATTCACAAGATCTTGAGCGAAGCGGGTGCAAAGCCGTTGACTCGATCCAGGCAGCCGACGCAGCCGAAACGATATAGCCGACCGGTGCCTGGAGACCGCGTCCAGATGGACACAATGAAGATCGCTCGAGGTGTGTACCAGTACACGGCGATCGACGACTGCTCGCGGTTCCGGGTACTGGCAATCTACCCGCGCAGAAACGCCCGAAATACGCTGCTCTTTCTTGATCGCGTCATTGAAGAGATGCCGTTCCCGATTCAGCGTGTCCAGACCGACCGAGGCGGCGAGTTCTTCGCTGAGTCGGTACAACGGCGCTTGATGAGCGAGCGCATCAAATTCCGGCCGATCCCGCCACGCTCGCCACACCTCAATGGCAAGGTCGAGCGTTCGCAGCTCACCGACCGTAACGAATTCTGGTCGCATCATCCGCCGACCGAGGATGCGATCGACCAACGCATTGAGGAGTGGCAGTTCGACTACAACTGGCGGCGCCCGCACGGCTCACTTGGTGGCAAGACGCCCATCGATCGTATCGCGGAGTTAGGCGAAGTCACCCCTGTCGCGGAGGAGGTGGAAAGTGCCTACGACGAAACCAAAGAGCGACTTCGGCACCGCGAATGGCGCGTCGACAAGACCCTCGCCGAACATCACCGGCGCGTGTTGGAGCTCGCGTCTCCTAACGGAGCCGCGAGCTCCAACACGCAACGAAAACGGCGCGCTAAAAAGTGAAACGATGTCCGTGAATCGCACAGCTCATCGCTATCAACCTCCTGCCACGGTCCGTCGAGCCTGGCTGGATTCCGATAATATCGACGCGAGACTCACTGCCTGATTGGTCACAAAATTCCGCCTCAGGTCAGCCCCGCAGATCGCCGGCCATCATGACCTGCAGGAACTTGCAAGGACCTACTACCAGGTTTTTCGCGCACGCACCAAGGTGCAGCACTCGCTGATCAACCACTGCCTGCCCCTGTATTTCCCGGAAATGCACCGCTATTGGTGCACAACCCGCAACGAGTGGTTCGTGCGCTTTCTGCTCGAGTTGCTTGTCGAGTATCGGTTCTTGTTGAACCCGGTGTCGTGCGCGCCCTTAGTCATCGCCGAGGACTCGGAACCTTAAAGTGATTCGAGCTCCAACTGCTTCGCATCCCTGTACCGCACCTCGCATCGGCCACATGCGCCACGCCGCGTGGCTCCAAACTTTGCCATCCTCCCTCAACCGAGTGTCCCAAATGGCAGATCCTTTCAATGTTCGCGGCCCTGGCACCGGGCCGAATTATCCAGAATTCACCCCCACGGCGCCCCAATCCGCCCAGCATCCACAGCCCGCCACGCCGGCCCCGCACCAGGCTGCACTCAATCAGTTCGGCGGGCTCGGCCCGATGCGTCGACCCGCAACCAATCCGCCTCCGCCCGTTCTCCTGCGCGAGATGATCAACCCAGAATCGACCCAGTGGCTAGCTAAGTATGCTCGAGGTGACAATCAAAACGAGCGCATGGCCGCGCGCGCTATGCGGAACGCCATAAACTATGATCGGCTAGAATTTGCCGGCGAAGGAGTCCCTCCGGGGACCACTGCATATACAGCCAACCTATCTACTCGGCAAGGTGACTCTGTCGTAGTCATAGGCAACTTCGCACGGAGTGAAAACGGCCAATTCGGTGTGGTGAACGCTTCCATGATTGACACCGCACGGCCCGATTATGGAGTTTATCTTTCCGCACCGCTTGATACGACGTCGGCTCAACACTTCTCGGTCGAGGCCGGCCTGAGCGCTCCGAATCCCCAGCCATTCGACCACGCCACGGCGAATCCCGGCGCCTTCGCGCCAGCCGGCTTTCATGCTCCGTTGCCAACGGATCAACCCATGGTACCGATTGCCTCCGGTAGCCAACACCGTCAGCCTGGTTTCGGCACGCATTCCTTCATGCCTGGGGCCGCGAGTGCCGCACCTTTTTCCTCTTACGGCGAACCGTCTGGATCATCAGCCCAGCCGCGGGACTTCGCCATTGCGTCCTCCAGCCGACATGTCGCTCAAGAGCCCGCCCCCGGCTCTGCGTCGCAAGTCGCTTCGTCCAGCCGCAACACCTTGCCACCCGCTGACCCAAGCGCTATTCCGTCCCTAGCCGCTTCTGCTTCCAACACCACCGTATCCCGAAAATTGTCGAAGACGCACACGAGTACCAGTGTTCTGTACACTTTATTCAGCCACATCCGCGAAGAGGATTTCATAGCACTGTCTCCAGCAGCGAGACAGGAATACGTTGAGAATTTCACGCCATCGGCAAAGCTATCGACCCGTGGCAGCAAAGAGAATTCTCTGAAGCAACTACGCTCCCAGATTCAAACGGCGCTCCGGAAACTTGACCTTCTGCCACTAGCCAGACCCTCTTCGAATGCGGACCGCCCCGAAAATGAAAATGCCGCCCTTGAGAAGATTGCGAACGTCGGCCAAAGGGGTACCTTAGGAGCTTTCATGACCGATCTACGGATACATCATTCTTCGTTTTCAGAATTTGAGCTCATGACACCAGAAGCGCGCAAAGTTCACGTCGATAGATATCTGTTGAACAAAAGTCGCTTCAGCTCCGCAAGATTGACAAACGCACTGAAGGAGCTCGGACTATCCGGAACCGGGCAGTAACCCTCGACGCACTTTTCCGCGAAACAGGGTTGCCCGCCAACCCTGCTTCAACTCCCACCCTCCGTATTGCCCGTCGCCATCCAGAACACCCCGATGCCTTGGTTCCAGAGCAACTGAGCCCCGCCGAAATCCGCACCCTTGGCATCGACGCACGCGTACGCTGCCGCAACAGCCTCGCCACGCGACGATTCCGCCCCCAGGTGCGCGTACGTCGTCAGCTCCGGCAGCACAATGCCCTTGCGTAAGCGCTCGACACGTACCGTCTGTTCATGAGGGCGCGGCACCGGCAATCTAATTCCCATCAGATGTAATGGGAATCAGATTGATGAAGCCAGTGGTACATGGAAGACAACCGGGTTCGAGGAACTACACGAAGGAGTTTCGGGAAGCGGTTGCTGCCGAAGCGAACGATCCGAATCGCTCGATTGCCGAGGTAGCGCGTGCGCACGGCTTGAACGCCAATATGGTCGCGCAGTGGCGAAGAAGCTTACTGGATACGCAACCTGCACCGTCGGTACCAAACATCGCGCTGCTACCGGTTGATGTGGTCGATCTGCCTGCGAAAGACATCCCACGTCACGCTCTGCCGCAAACGCCGGACGTGTCGGCGAGCCCGGCGATGCCGCCAGGCTGTGAAATCGAGATCGAGGTCGGCAAACGACGTATTCGTATCCGCGGCGTGTCGCAGGAGTTCGCCGAACAGTATTTGCGAGACTGTCTGAAGTGATCCCGCCGAACACGCGAATCTGGATCGCGGCGGGCGTCACGGACATGCGTTCCGGCTTCAACTCGTTGGCCGCGAAGGTACAAACCGTGCTGGAGAAGGATCCCTACAGCGGGCACGTGTTCGTGTTCCGGGGTAAGCGCGGCGACTTGCTGAAGTGCTTGTGGTGGTGCGACGGTGGCCTGTGCCTGCTCTCGAAGCGCCTCGAGAAAGGACGTTTCGCGTGGCCGCGCGCCGATGCCGGTGTTGTTGCGCTGACGACCGCTCAGCTCGCGCTCTTGCTCGAAGGTTTCGATTGGCGGCAGCCGATCGATGCGGTACGCCCGCGAAGCGCATTGTAAACGTTCATTGTGCGTGGAGAGCTTGTGGGTGGCGTCGTGTAAGCTCACTGCATGTCCGCTGCTCCCACCGATCTCCCTGACGACATTGAAGCGCTGAAGGCGATGGTCGCCAGCTTGCGCGAGCAGCTCTCGCTGGTCGACACCGTGCGCCGCTACGCGCTGGCCGGCGGCAAGGTTCATGCTGACGACACGCCGTTGCCAGTGCTGGCGCCCGGCAACGGTCGCACAATGACAGGACGTCTGTGGGTCTACGTGCGTGATGACCGGCCGAGTGCCTCCGAAGAGCCGGCGGCGGTCTGGTTCGCCTACACGCCCGATCGACGGGGCGAGCATCCCCAGCAGCATCTGGCAGACTTCGCCGGCGTGCTGCAGGCCGATGCGTTTGCCGGCTATGCCGAGCTGTATCGCGGCGGCACCATCCGAACCTGTCCGCATTAATGAGATGGTCAGCCTGACCGAAACAACCCGATCGGCTTACGCTGATCGGGTTGTTTCCTTATTGGGAGGTCATTATGGACACGGTATCGCTGATCGGGATCGATTTAGGC
>NZ_JAAGPE010000331.1:0-9295 GCF_017104605.1 Burkholderia sp. Ac-20384
CGAGCAGAAGCGTTGACGCGGGATGTGTAAGAGCGGAGTGAAGGGTGCGCCGCAGGCGGCACAGATCCGATCCGATTTCATGGCCGTGCTCCACAGAGGAATCGCAGTGGGGCCGGCCGTGTTCGGGGCCAGGGTCGGTTAAAGCCGGCTCACGGAACGCGGCGTCCCACCCTCGCAGATTTTCCCGCTCTTGGAGCCGCTCTTGAGCTTTTTCTAGGCCTGGACCTTCCGAGGCTCACGCGAGCCGCTCATAGAGCTCACGGGTTATTGGGGTCGCACCCAAACGCTACTACTTCGGCGCGGAAGTAGACCAGTCGCAACAACTCCGTCGTCGCCACAAAGTGCTTGTGGCGGGCGTCTTCGTAAGTCTTTGATTTTTAGTGTGCGGCGTCTCATCAACTAAGTCGCCCTACGGTACCCGTGCGCTCTCGTCCTTATCCGGACGAGAGCGCAAGCGACTATCTTAGGCGAATAGCATCCCTCAACGGATACCAAAACAGCCGCCAACTTTTTTGCGGTGCCTTGTCTCATCTAGAGTGCACGGTCGAAAATCTGGCCATGCTTTGTGGATGCACGCGAGCCGAATTGACGCAAGCTGATGTCCCATGGCCGAAGTGGGTTAGCGGCGGCACGACATCCCAGCGGTCTCATATTCGCACGTGGACCAACTACCAGCGGCAACGATGGTGTCCTGCGTGCCTACTTGACGCGCCCTACATGCGTTCCGCGTGGTCCTTCAAACTCGTTGTAGCCTGTCCCCATCATCACGTAATGCTCCGCGAGACGTGTGACCGCTGTGGGCAAATTCAGCCACCTTCGTCCGCAAAATTCCTCGCGTGCGACTGCGGACGAGCGTTTGCCGATATGCCGAGCGACATCGCAGACGATTCGGTGGTGAAAATCATGAGATTTTGCTATCGGAGAATTCCTGGAAGCAGCGCGTTGGACGGTCCACTCGCGCGCCTATCATCGCTGAATACATTGCAACTGATGTATGCGCTCTCGGCAGTCATCCCTGGTTTTGCGAAATCGACCCCTGGTATTCTCGCCGGGCAGCATGACCTTCGAGTTGCAACCAGTTACGTCCAGCAATGCGCAATACTATTGAACGACTGGCCCAATGGATTCCGTGCGCTTCTTCGGAGCTATTTGGATAGAGAGCCCGAGACCAGTATCCGGCGTCGGTTCAGTCCGCTCTATCACGTGCTGTACAGCGTCCTTGACGACAGGCGGTACGATTTTCTCAGAAGGGAGTTCGAATCTCATCTCAACGGACATTGGTTCGGGTCCATCGATGGCAGGCATCGGAGCTTTGATCGAACACTCGAGGCACACAACGTGGCAGCAGGGAGTGAAATCCGCTCGACATTAAGACGTTCTCGCCAGAAGCTACGACATCTGATTGAAACCGGCTTCCTCGATGGCCGGGTCCTAAAGAGTCCATCTGGCCGATCATTTCTGGTGGCTCAGCGAAGCAATGTGCTTAGCGCCGCATCAAGGTTAAATAGTTCACTCTCGTTGAGATCGGCAAGCCAGCAGCTCTGTATCAGCAAGAGAAGATTGCGCCTTCTTCTAGACGTGAATTTGATACGACACGATCCGCGTTGTCGGGTCGACCGAGGAAACTGGATGATTCCTCGAGATGAAATAGATCGATTGTCAAATCTCCCTATAGATCAGGATTGCACAATAAACGAAAGTGAAACTTGGACGATGGCACATGTGCTACGCCACCTATGTCGCGCTAACGATACCTTTCTTGTGGTGATGAGGGCCGTACTTAGCGGACAGCTACGCTGTGTCGGGCGGGCTGTCGGCATGCGGGGAATTTGTGCTTTCCTTGTCGATAAGGCTGAGACGAAATGGGTAATCGCCAACGCTGGTCAACTTCCCAGTGATGGACTAACCGCGCAAGCCGTTGCACGGCGGCTAGCCATCAAAGAAGAGGTGGCCTACCACTTGATCCGATCCGGCATTCTGGAAAGCGCCAAATATAGGCAGAATGGGCGCATGCTCCAACTTGTGTCCGAAGCGAATTTGCACGAGTTCGAGGAGCGCTATGTCTCGCTCGTGTCGATAGCCATGCGGCATGCGACCTCCACCCAGGCCGCCCTATCGTGGCTCGGCAAAAGTGGAACACGTCCTATCACCGGCCCCTCAATTGATGGCAGCAGGCAGTATTTCTTTCTCCGCTCCGACATTTCTGCTGGTCTCTCTACAACATCTACGTGCCTTCAAGGTCATCTGTTCGATGTTGATTCAGATGCCGCAGGACCATTGAGAATGGCGACCGAACATGTGAAATGATATGAACTTCTGGGCATCCGGAATGGATGCCATTACTTCGCCGCATCAAGCCGGCGACGTGCCGTAGCACGACGCGCTGCGAACTTGGAATCGACTTCGGAAGCCGACTCCAAATTGCCAGTTTCGGCGGAGGCACGCGACCGTTCGACCTTGGCGCTCAGCCATGCGTCGTATTCCTCTGTTTTTTGTTGCTGCTCGACATAGTCCCGCATGAAGTCGCGCAGGAGCTGAGCACCCGTTGTATCATTGGCCTTCGCCGCAGCAGAGAACTCAGTTTTCAGGACAATATCAACCCGAAACGTAAAGGTTGCGTCACTCATAGCGATACCCTTTTTGTTGCAGGATATGTGCATCGTAGCACCTTCGTGAGTAGACTCAGATGACCCAATTCGCGCATCATCGATAGGTCGCATCGCGCTACAAGCAAAGGATGTTTCAGAAGCCGGCACAAGCTCGTGATCAGGACGGGGCAGATAGCAGACGAAACAATTTATTGTCCGACGGGCCCCTTTCGTCGACGCTTTCTAGAAGCGTGGCTAGACTCGTGCTGTGACGTGAATTGGCGCTTTACCAGTATGCGCCGGTTTGGGCACTTGCCAGGATCCGAGAAATTAGATCAATGCCTTCAGCGTTGCCAAGATACTCTATGGGCAATCGATTATCGAGAGCCGGTACCGGAGTGCGTAGCCAGTCGCTTAGCCATGATCGAGCGTCGAACCCTGCCGGATTGCCCGATTCGTCAACCATCCGTTGAACCTGGGCGGTAAGCATGTCCATTACATCCGGTGAGATGTCTTGCTGATGGTTGTCGGGAAATTGATCTTTCCCTTCGCTCATATCCTTAACAGCCATTTCAATGCCTTTCCATGAATTCGCATCGATCGAGTTCAATGCTGTCACGCAAACTAGCCCGAATCTTGACCTGATGTCATACGGCGACCCGAGAGGTACACGGGATTGGATACCCCCAGCATAGACACACCGGTCCGTGTAAGCAAGGATCGCGACCGTCGAGCTCATCAATCTGCCGAGATACCCGCTAGCATCGATGGCCAGCTCGGCAAACATTTTATGAACCAATTTCGACGCCGGTCGGCATAGCACTCGACCCCAAAACCGGATTTGGGAATTGAGACGCACCTACGATTCAATATGGAATCCGAAGCTTATCATTCTACTGCTTGATCCGTTGGCTCGAGTCTATTTTGATCCAAAGTGATCGTATCAACGATCACCTCAAGCTCCGATACCAGATCAGCCTGATTCTGTTGCAGATACATCCGTACGGACTCGTTTTCCAGCAATCGAGCCAGATAGCCCTTTGCCAGCACAAGATTGAGCACGTCCTGTCCATAAGTCTGCTCGACCACCTTGTACTGTCCCTGCAGATTGCTCATCTCCCGCTCCATCTTCGCCATCTGCTCAGGACTTACGCCCGCAAGCTTCTTGGGCTTCTTCCCTTCGATCAACCTTGAGGCCGGCGTTGCAACGAGCAACGCTTCAGCGTACGAGACAGACAGATTGTTTGCTGCCACCATCAGTTCGACGCACTCGACCTGTCGCGTCGGTTTCATCTTGCGTAGCGCTCTTGCGAGCTCCGGTGAAAACTGCCGGTCCTTCAGGAGCTCAGTCGCCTCAGCGCAAATCCCATCCAGCAATGCCATCCTCTTGATGATCTGCGAGACATCTACCGACAGCGCTTTCGCGAGTCGCTCCGGGGACACCCCCCGTTCAACGGCCCGACGGATCATGAAGTGCTCCTGGATCGTCGATAGTCGATTGACGCGGTTGTTGTACGTATAGCTCTCATCGTCCGTGGCAACGAGGCACGACACGGTGTTGAACTGGAGCTCCTGCAATGCGATCAATCGCAGATGCCCATCGAGCAGGACGTGGTTGCCCGATGCCTGATCAACCGGCGTTACCGAAAGTGGCTCAATCAAGCCCACCTCTTCGATGGAGCTTCTGATCTGCTTGAACTTGCGCGAGATCATCATCCCGGCAGGTGTGCGCCGTGACGGCAGGATGCTCGTGATCGGAACGGACAGTGGTTCCGGAATGAATCCAAGTGCTACGCCGGTCATGCTGGACTCCCGCTCGGCCATACACGTTCCGCCAGATACTTCGGCAACGTCGCCAGCTCCTCAGCGCGTAGCAGGTTGACGAAGTTCTCGTCGGCAAATAGCTGCCTGAGGGCGCCGACAATGAACAGCAACCGCTGCTGCGTAAACTCTGCCTTGCGCACCATCGCTTTCTGCCGCTCAACTTCATGCTGATACGTTCGGACTAGGCTCGATGTGGTCACGTCCATCACCTTGCGCGTCATGTTTCGATTCGCCGTCCGGCCGAGCGCTTTCCTCCGCTCGATGACGCGCCGAGCATCCATCAGCTGACGCCCGCGCAATCTCCCCGATTCATATGCCTCCTGCAGTGCCGCTTGGATCGCCTCATCGTCGTCGCCGGCACCAACAATCGATAACGCTGCATTCAGCGGAATTCGGCCTTTCTCCACTGCGATCACGAGTCGCTCCTCACCCTGATGCAGAAGCGTCAAGATCCCTTGCACGTAGTGCTGCGTGAGGCCCGTCTTCTCGGCGATCGCCTTCGGTGCGTATCCGCGCTCCTGCAGTTCGCGAATTCCGGCGAGCAACTCGAGCGGTCGGCATTGCCGTCTCGCGATGTTCTCCGTCAGGCTCATAATGAACGCGTCTTCGTCGCTCACGCTCACCACCAGCGCGGGTATCGTCGTTTCACCGAGCGATCGGAACGCCTTCAGTCGTCCCTCCCCACACACGAGCAGATACTTCTCCACGCCACTTGCCGTTGCCCGTGGCGTGACTAGAATCGGTTTCTTCAGGCCAATCGTCTTGATGTTGCTGACGATTTCGTCGAAGACGCGACCATTGCGCTCGCGAGGATTGATCACCTCGATCTGGCTGATGGGGATCATCCGAACCTCACCGGGCTGCTCACGCTGAGTCATGCTCTTCTCCTCAGCCGAGCACGCTGTGCCATACCGTATAAGTAGTCCAGCGTGTCGAAGCGATAACTCTCGAACTCGATCGGATTCCAGTCCGCGAGGCTGATACGAGGCTGCCAAAAGTCGATGTGCGGCAGCAGGTAGTAGTCGAGCGCCGTCGAGTTGCTCTGGTCCAACCTGACTGCCACGGTGATATCCGGCAGCAGGCTCGCGTCGAACCGCACCTTCCAGCGGTTACGGCCGCTGCCGCGCACCTGACACCGTGACAGCACGATGCATGCAGTAAACTCCCGATTCACGGTCAGCAGGTCGGTCGCCGGATCACGCGACACGGATCCGCCGAGATCCGCGATCTTCTTTTCGGTCTCGGCAACGATCTCCGGGTGCAGTTGCCGAATGAAGCGGTTCGTCTCGATATAACGATAGTCACGGCCTGGCGTGAAGCCAACCGTCTGGTACGCACGAATCAAGCTGCCGAAGCGATATACATAAACCGAGGTGGACGGCATGCCCTCCGTTTCGTCGATCACGACGCCCGATAGAAAGCCTCGGCTTCGGTACAGATTTCGCAGACGCTCGATAAGCTCCTCACTCGAGTAGCGCCGGGCGCGCGCCCGCATGATGCCCTGCGCTGTATAGAACGTTTCGCTCGGCACGATGGGTTCGAACGCACCCTCCTTGCGTATCCACATCTCCGACGGATTGGTGACACGAGATTTCTTCAGCTTGAACGACACACGGTTGTAGACGTTGTTGCCGATGTACTTTTCGTTGGTCAGCACCTCTCGAATAGTCGCCCGAGTCCAAGGACGCCCAAGGTCCGTCTGAACGTTCATGCCGTTCAGGCGTGCGGCGATCTCGTGCTCATTGAGTGACTCATTGATGAACCAGCTGTAGATGAGGTTGACGATACGCACCTCGCTGTCCGGGCCCGGCATCAGAATGACGCGGTCCGTCTGCAGGCACTTGTGTTGGCCGCGTTGCAATTCCCCCTTCATGAGGCCATGCTCGTCCACCAGGATCCGGCGTAACGCGTAGCCTGCAGGGCCGCCTTGCCGGAAACCGAGCTCGATCAACCGGCACTGACCAGCGAAGACCTTCGCTGACAACTCGCGGCTGTACTCACCGGCCATCGCACGCTTCACACCTTTGACGATCGTCGAGACTGGCGAGCCGTCGTTCTCGAATTGTTCGGCGCAATAGGCGACCTGAATGCCTGCGCGCCGGCAGATGTACTCGTAATAGGCACTTTCGTCTGCATCCTGGAATCGTCCCCAGCGGCTTACGTCGTAGACGAGGATCACCTGGAAGTCGGCCATGCCGGTTTCCACATCCCGGATCAGTTGCTGCAGCGCTTGGCGCCCATCGATACGCAAACCGCTTTTACCCTCGTCGGCGTAGGTCCGCACGATCTCGAGATCGCGACGAGCAGCGTAGTCGCGAATGCGATCACGCTGATTCTCCGTCGAGTATTGCTGGTGCTCCGTCGACATCCGAACGTATTCAGCAGCCCGCATCCTGCAGGCCTGCTCGTCAACGGATTCGCATGTGCAATCGAGGTCCACGATCCAGCTCCCACTGGCAACCGCCCCTCGCTGCGCCATCCCCGACATCAACTAGGGGATTTGTATCGGCGAACGCGTCGCGCCTTGCAATGACGTCGAATGCGAGCGAGTACACAGCCAAGGTAGCAGGCGATAGACCCTTGTCGTACACGTCATCTCTTTGCAATCACGCCGGAACAGGCCTCGGCTCAGATAGCACGGCGATGTGCACCGTCCACGCGTTCATCTTTGCAACGCCTGCCTCAACCGCGTTGCGCAGGATGTAAAACCCAGATGCCAGCGGGCGATGGGCCGGCCACACGTCCATGTTTGCAACAGCACTAGCAGTGCGCTGCGCATTTCGTCGTCGCTGCATCGTGCAATTGCGATCGCGATAGGCCGGGTGCGTATCGCGGTAGTGCCGCCAGTAGTCAGGATGTCGGGCCCGCCAGCTGGCCTGGGCGCGGATCTGATTCTCGCGATAGTCGGGATCGACTCGCATGCGCTGGTGCTGCCATGCGCGCCGGCGAGCACGCTGGCACGCCTTGGCCGAGCAGAAGCGTTGACGCGGGATGTGTAAGAGCGGAGTGAAGGGTGCGCCGCAGCCAGCGCAGATCCGATCCGATTTCATGGTCGTGCTCCACAGGGGAATCGAAGTGGGGCCGGCCGTGTTCGGGGCCAGGGTCATGTGAAGCCAGCTCACGGGACGCGGCGTCCCACCCTCGCAGATTTTCCGCCGCTGGTGGTGCTTGTGCGATTCGTGCCTATCAGGCCGACGCTCCGTCGGCGCGACGGACCGGGTGTAGCATGCAATTGCGCTCCCGGCGGCTTCCCGCGGCATCGTAGTATTTAGGGCGCGACATCCGTGCCGCATCTCGGTCAATCGCGCTAATCATATGGAGATATGAAGTGACTTCCGCGAAGCCCTTGATCATCGAGATTCGGGCCCCCTGATCGAAGTGGCGACGGGATTCTTCAGATACCTGATGTTGGCCCGGGTGGCGAGCTGGAGACGTGCTTGAACTTGATCTGGTCGCCGACCCCGGCTCAGCAGTGATGCGGAATCGTTATGCGGATTGTCGCCAAATTTCCAGACCGGATAAGTCATAACGCGACAGCCGCAGGACTAGATTTCAACAACGCTGGCTCATCCTCGAGCCTTGCCCCACGGGCCTCGCCGGCCCACCCTCGAGAATTTTCACGTTTTGTGACACATCCGCCCAATTTTTTCACTATATGCGAGACAAGGACTTGATGTTCGCGTTAGATTTAGTGAAAAATTCCAATGAAATCAATGGCGCACTTTTCACCAATTACCACCTTCTGCAGTAGGCGTAGGGCGCCAGAGTAAGTGCGACTGGCGCCACAGTTTTGCGACTGGACGACAAAGTCGGTGCGACTGGCCAACTTGGGGCGAACATCCCATAATTGTTGGCGAGTCGTTCAAAAAGTCGAAGTTTGACCCAGATGGACCAAGTCGACGCCGAAGCGCGTCGAGATACCGAGCTCTGTGACAGCTATGCCAAGCGGCTTTGCCAGTGCATCTGGCCAGCCGCTTCCGCCGAACAGTCGCCGGCAATAGCTGACAACCTGATACATCGTCGGCTCAGGCACGCTGATTTTCGACCTGACGCGCCTGGCAGACGAGGCCTACCTTCCTTGATGACCTCTCCATTGGCCTGCACGCGGCCAAGCATCGCCTGCGCTATCACTATGCGCAGGAAGTGGTGGGCTGATTGAGGCATTTGAGGCTCGTTTGCATGAGTTCTCCCTAGCCGTCAACTATGAGGACGACTTCGGTGTCAATGCCGGACTGAAGCTTCGTGTTCAGAAGGCGGGACTGGATATCGGCGGTACGTTTGAGGACCACGTCGCGACCACGTGGAAGGTCACAGGAAAATTTAGCCGAGTGCAAAACGGCCACACTTGACAGGTAAAACTGCGCTGCGGTCCAGGTCCGTCGCCGTGAAGGCGACGTTCAATCGCGGCGCTTTGTGCCGCCAACCAAGTTCAAGCGAAACTGATTTGCTGCTCAGCAAATGAAGGATACGGCTGTTTAGCAGCCCTATGGGGCAGCTGCGCAAGAAGAGGATGAGGAGCTGGAACGCGCAGCGCTGGCCCCTTTGCGCCGCTCTGTTGACTAGTGATAGCTCGGCGTGAAGCACTTCGGCACACGCCTTGATGCAAATGGTCCGTGGCGGCGCTGCAAGTAACTTCAACAACCGTCACAACAGACGAAAAGTTGCGTTCCGCTCTCTCGGCATTTGACGGCATCTCAAGCATCAGCGCATGCAGCACGACAGGCATCCGTGCCGAGTACTCCACACGCATTTCCGGCGCGCCAATGCAAAAACCCCCGCCTTTCGGGCGGGGGTTTCTGGCTTAGGGAGCCTGACGATTACCTACTTTCACACGGGAATCCGCACTATCATCGGCGTAGAGTCGTTTCACGGTCCTGTTCGGG